>JAESRW010000118.1 GCA_016764395.1 Flavobacteriales bacterium | reverse complement strand
TGGGTTTATCAATACCTACTTCAAACAAGACATCCGCTCCTTTGTAAAACATGTATACGTTAAGCTTTTGGGCCATGCGATGCCGATGCCGGTACCCGGATATCTCAGCAAAAACAGGAGGCTGGAGCTGGATGGAATGGCCTTCGCTGGAGCTGATACCGGCAGGTTGCCGTTGATGTTTGATGCGTTGGATTCGGGGATTCAGGCGGGGAAGCTTATCTGAAATACGGGTTAATTAATTTAATATCTACGTTGGCAGTAATGCCAGAGAGATTAAGATAAATGAAAAACAAAGAACAACAAAAACTATTCACTCAAGCGGTGAGGGCAACTGCTAAATCTCATAAGTGGAAGTTTAGAAGTAATTTTGCTTATATCCTTAAGGACGATTTCTTTTATGAATCAACTTTCTACTTTGACCCCAAACAAGATTTTGTCTTCGCCAGGTTATCTTTTAAACCTATTTCATTGGACCATACTTTTTGGGAAATAGCGAAAATGCCTGAAGATGAAAAACCCGCATTAAGCATTCATGCTAATGGTGCATTTACAGTTACTTCCTGCCCAATAAAAGAATATAGCTTGGACTTTAAAGATATATCCAAAGTAAAAAACGTGGTTAGCGAGTTATTTGAAAAAATTGTTGAAGATGGAATAAGCATGAGCGATACAATTTTGAATGTTGATCAATATTTCATACATCTCGAGAATTCAATATATCGTCTCCCATTGAGTAAGATATTTTGTCTTATTGAGCTTGGTGAGTTTAAAAAAGCTATTAAGAAAATAAACAACTTCCGAAATGATGACATTGATTCTGGGTTCAGGTTTGAGGGTATAGACTTCTACGATATAGTGGAAGAATATTGCAATAATAAATTGGGCATTCAGGATAGCGCTCATACAAAATAGAAAGACACATCGTGGGGAGTACAACTGCCAACAATGTATTAGAAAACATGCTTGTGAGGCATGTGCCGAAGCATCCTAAGTCTTTTACTTATCTTTTAGATACGCATCCAAATTACCTGCCTTGGCAAGTTATGTTAATTCGGTGCGGTAGAATGGCCTTCGCGGGCGCTGATACCGGCAGGTTGCCGTTGATGTTTGATGCGCTGGATTCGGGGATTCAGGCTGGGAAACGTATTGGAGATGAGGATTAATTATTTTAGTGTTTATGTTGCGAGCGTTTAAGAAATGAAAGGTGTAATTGGAATCATATTGATCATGGTATCAATTTGTGGTTGTCTGGATAGTACGACCCATGAATCAAAGAACCCCGAGTACGTCATCAGTGAAGTAAACAAAACGTCTTTTATAGATTCCCTTAAAGCCGTTTGTCATCCAAACAGTATTAATGACTTTGATATTGAAATATTAAAGACCGATGACTTTAGTGCGATGACACCGATTAGCAAAAAACTCTTTCAGGTAATCTATCCGAACAGAGAAGACTTCTCGGAAAATTCATTTTTCATTTATTCCTTTTTACCTACTAATAATGACTACTTGACACTGATAACCTATCAAAAAAATTACGAGGGTGAAAATTATCGGGTAGATTATATTGATATGGTTAACATAGATTCGACAGGAAAGCAACTTGACAGAATCCGATTAGCAGCAAATCATAATGAAGTCATAACGTACGAATTTTCAAGCTTTTTGACTCATGACACCTTGAGAATAATTGAACGGATAAGTACGGAACCTTATTTTGACCCGGACTTAGATACTCTTTTCACGAACAAATATATTTTTATGTTGAACGGAGATAGAAGAATTGATACGCTTGAAATCCAACAAACCTTTGAGGTAAGAATAGATTGAAAATAGCTGGTAATACGATATAGGAATAGTAGAATGCTGATAAAACGGATTTACGCTGAAGAGCACAATCATGATCCGCGGATATCAGCTCAAWCCGYGTCATCCGTGTTCCATCACRTCACTGTTCGCCTCCAAGTCTCATCTCAASATCCAAACSYGTGTCGATGCGGATTCCATTCAGTATTCAAAGCGCTGATCTCCGTGCCCTCTGTGCCCACTTAGCGCCCTCTATGGTATGGTCTTTCCAAATCTGCCTGAGAAGTGTATTTGTGAATTCACATACATTCGTAATTCGCTTAATAGTTACGAGAATACACTCTTTTTATYCGAAGAATAAACAATCTGGTTCTTCTCTTTATTTAGTAAAAGCTCCATCAACTCACCTGCCTTCTTTTCTTTGAGAAAAGTCTTTACCATAGATTTTTGAAAATCCTTCTCCATATTTGAACCTGATCGCCTACCTGTTTTGGGATGGATGAAGAGCAAATAAACCTGCTTATCCAGGATAAATGCCCATAGGTATAATCTATATCCTCCCGAACTTCCTGTCCCGGCATTAAGTCTTCTACGAATAAATGGGGTTTCATTGGCTCCACCAATTTTCTTGGGCGTGCCTTTCTGCGTAATTGACTTCATGTTTTTAGAGAATATCTCCTCTATCAACAYGAATTCGCAATCTGCGTGACTTCCGGATTTAATCAGCTTTTTAACCTCTTGAATAAAGAGATTGCTAGCAAAGATCTTCGTTCCCACTAGCGCACCTCTGAAAGAAGCTTAACAAATTCCTTGTCTTTTCTAAGATCAAACAGAATTTCATTTACTTCGAACAGAGTATCTTCAAAATCATCCAAGGCGCTTTTGAAGTCTTTCATTTCCGCCTTGTTAACTTTTAGTTTTCCAAAACCTGTCTTTAAGTGAACATAGCCTATCAATGAACTTCTATGTAGTCCTAAAGCGCGATTTATTAGGGCTTTGACTTTCTCTTCCTGTGCTTTGGTAATTTTATCAAACCAAGTTAAACTTGCAAATAACTCCTCTAAGTCTCGGTACTTAGCCGCTCTTTCTACGAGTTGTTTCTTGAAATAGTTAATATTATCCAAAAAACTATTGATTCGCTTTTCTTCAKWTWAKNCTKCACTTTTTTCTTCCTCTTTAGAAAGAAGCATTTCAACTTTTTTATTTACCTCTACAATTGTCATAACGTGTGACTTGAATCTACTAAGTTACTAGTTTAAACGCTATATTGGGAGTAATGTTTCCTGTAGAAAATAACCAACACCATTCCAATACACCATGGGTTTTACGCCGTATATCAAGAAGGAGCTACAGCTAACCATTAGAGGCCAAAATCAGGCAGGCACAAGGCACTCTCACTGATTTTTTCTCAGTCTTGCACTGAACTGAACCACTCTGCCTCCTCTGTAAGATATAGATCAGCAAAAGGTTTAACTCTCGACCCAGCTCCAAAATCTATCAATATTCAATATGAAACCTATTTGCATGCACTCTATTCGTAAATTCGTTCAATTCGAATTTCGCAGATCAATCGTCGAATGNTGCCTGCGTTATCCTAGAAGCCAGTTAATACAACTTCCAATTAGCATCCAACTGATATTTATACAACACTGGGTCATTGATGGTGTTGACCCGAATCTCCGTGGTATCAGCCAATGGTTTCCCAAATGAGGTCATCATGTCAACCGATTCTGCATTTAACCATCGTGTCGGTACAACCGGAAACTGCGGATGGTGCAGCAACTGATCCATTTGCTTCGTCTYCAACTTTTTCGAACCRATGATCCAGCCCCATTCYCCCATGGACAAAACTTGATTGTGCAACTTGAGCGTTTGAAACCCCGAAGCTTTCATCGTTAAATTGATGCATTCGAAAGCACGTGTGGCATAATACGGACTACCGGCTTGAGTAACAATGTGCCCATTGGGTCGAAGGTGAAGATGGGCCAAATCATAAAATTCTTTGGTGTAAAGTTTATTCAAATCCACGCCTTTGGCATCTGGAAGATCTACGATGATCACATCGTAAAACTTGAGTGAGTTTTGGAGATAGACAAAACCATCCTCATTGAGAATAGCCACTTTGGGATGGTGTAAAGCAGAATCATTGGCCTGAACAAAGGGGGCATAATCTTTTCCCAAAGCCGTCATGGCCGGGTCAAGATCGACCAGGGTGATACTTTTAACAAGATCGTACTTGAGTAACTCCTTTACATTGAACCCATCCCCACCTCCGATAACAAGCACATCTTGATGCTCCTTGCTAATGTGCATAATGGGATGGACCATCGGCTCGTGGTAGAGAAACTCGTCAATAGTACTTAGCTGTAGATTTCCATTGATGTACAACCAATGATTATCCAGCCAAGTCGTAACCACGATTTTTTGGTATTTGGATTCCTTGACAAAAACCACTTTGTCCTTGTATCGACTTTGCTCTCCATAAAGCAAAATATCTTCTGACTTGGAAAAGCTCACCAGCAGAAAACACACGACAACAGCGGCACCCAGGGAAATGGTTTTTTTATGGCTTTGCTGTTCTTTCCAGTACACGCCAAACAACACCAGCGCGGTGATCAGATTTAACATCCCAAAAAGAAAGGCTGTGTTTTTAAGTCCTAGTTCCGGGAGTCCCCAAAACGCAAAAGCGATTCCTCCAATGAGGCTGCCGACATAGTCCCAGGACATCACACTGGAAACATTCTTTTTAAGGTTTTCAAATTCTTCATTGAGCCGGGTGACCAAAGGGATTTCAAATCCGATGCACAGGCCAATGAGAGCGCTGAGTCCATAAACGACAAGGTGAATGTACTGTGTCTGCCCAGCGACGCTGTATACGAACAAGGGAGAGATACTGATGAGCAGCGACAGGCTAAACTCAATGAGCAGGAAGGTTCGTAGGATGTTTTTGCTTACGTATCTACTAAGCTGGCTTCCCAAACCCATGGTGAAGAGCATAATGGACAAGACAATGGTCCACTGCACAATGGTGTCGCCAATAAAATAGGAGGCGAGTGTAGAYAARATGAACTCGGCAACCAGTCCAGATACGCCGGTKGCAAATATYGCGGCTTTAAGAAAAAAYGAACGGCTTTTCACCTTTAAACAACTTCATTAAGCGAAGCTCATGCAWATCAGAATGGATCCACCAAYATAACCGAATGCTTCCATSACCCCKGCRCCTATATTGGGCTTCTCCTGATTCACRATTTCGTCKGTCAACTTWCGYCCGGGTAGCAAGATCTTATCCGTTAGCAASCGWGCCAAAGGCAACATGATYAGTCCAATACCTGTTTCCGTTCCRAGRTTTTCCAATACYTCCARCCAGGTATCCGCATCRAGTTGWGCKCCGTGACGAATTAAGTTGGCRATAGCGAYCATWGCACCKGCGTAGCCWATRCCAACTGCAACATTGTCTTTCTCAATGTGCTCATGAATGTCATAAGGGGTAATCAAGTTGTACACCCAAGTCACCAMYAGTAGAAACACTTGTGCTAAAGCCCAAAGCCCGATGATRCCCAAATAGTTATCGGGATTCTCTGCCATYACACCRTGAATGATCAATCCATTGGCAACACAAATAGMRCCTTCAATGACRCCYGTACCAACGTTTTGATCATCAATAATYTCCTTCCGCAAATCAAAYTTTCTGAGGACTAAYTTATCCGTAATGAACACGGACGCATTCARGAGCACGATCGATAGCAGGCCGAATAGAAAAATATTCAGCAAGTTACCCAGCAGGTGACCCAGGTCCTCACCGACATAYAAACTCCAGATGGCAATTAATAAYCCRAYATAATAACCCACRTTYGCAAAWGCRAAAGCGAGRTTGTCTTTTTCAACCAACTCATGGTCGATGTCAATCTTTTTRTTGAYCAGTTTRTATACATATCTACCGATRAAGAAGAGYACAAAGCTGGCKAWAAGATAAATGAGTGCMGTTAACACTCCGTCTACTGTTGCTAGAATATTCATTTTTCCTTTTTTAGACTATTTTCCAAACCCAGAACTTCTTCCTCCAAAACCAGATCTTCCACGACTGGAACTCCAACCGGACCGCGATGCCTTCCTTTGGAAAAAGCCAGGCCGTGCTTTTCTTGTCCCAGCCGAATTGGTTCCATACATGGCTTTCCCATTTGTTGTTGGGTCATAGTATGCCCTGGATCCGTAATAACCGCCTCTGTAGCTGTTGTAGTGGCTTCTGTAAACCGGACGATTCATCATCCCGAACATATGGGACATAAACATGTACTGTCCATAAAATGCCCAAAAGGAATTGCCATTATGCGAACGCCACTCTCCATATCTTGA
>JAESRW010000283.1 GCA_016764395.1 Flavobacteriales bacterium | reverse complement strand
CCAGCAGCTCCTACAGCAGCTCAAGGTACTAACACTACTCAGCTAGCTACTACAGCGTTTGTAGAGGCTGAGGCGGTGTTAACGGCCTCTCAGGTTACAGCAGTAGCAGTAGCAGCTGACTTAGTTATTGATACAGCTTACAAGCTAGCTGATACAGCTCTAGGTGTACGTATTGATAATAATACACATGCTCAGTCAAGTGGTGCTGAGATTACTGCTGGTACTGAGACAGAGCTAAGGTCTAATTCCCCCGCTGATATTGTGTCATACATTACACAGCACACAACTCCGGGGCTAGGCGTTGACCAGACTTGGCAGGATATGATGAGTTCAAGGTCTAGTGGTGTTACTTATACTAACTCGTCTGGCAGGCCTATTATGGTTACTTGTAACGCATACGGTTCAGGTTCTCCAGCTAATGGGCAAGTCACCTTCCTAATCAATGGTGATAGGGTTAGCCTTTCTGGCGGTGGTGCCATAGCTTCTGGCGCTATTGGTGATTCACCTTCGTACATAATCCCAAACGGGGATACATATCAAGCAACCTTTGTTGGGCCTTACATTGAGTGGTGGGAGTTGAGAGCATAATGATTTACTTTAATGATAATAATGGTGTAATATACGCCTACGACACAGACCAAGAAGAGTTAATTACCATAGCTATAGCAGCTGGTTGGGAGGAGGTGAGTAAGCCAGTACAACCAGAACCAGTTCCACTTACAATTATGTCCAGCCTAGCCTTCCTTAACCGCTTCACAACAGCAGAAGAGGATGCTGTAATCTCCTCAACCATCTTAGATGTAAAGAAGATATTTGGGCGGATGATGGGTGCTGACTTCATTGATACAACAGACACTGATACCATTGCTGGAGTAGATGGCCTCATTGCTTATGGCTTAGTAGATAGCTCACACAAAGCTGCTATCCTAGCCCCAGTATCATAGGTTGGACATTACAATAGTGGAAGCCAAAGACGTAGATAAGATATGGGCTAAGATTGACTCCTACGCCCAAGGGGCTGCTGACTACACTTACGGTAGGTTTACTAAGGGTGACATTAGAAGAGGGCTTAAAACAGCCCCACAGACCCTCTGGGTGGCACATGAGGGTGAGGAAGTGTATGGATTCGTAGTAACAGAGTTCATGGACTACCCTCAAATGAAGGCCCTAGTGATGCACTTCACAGGTGGTAAAGAACTAGAGAAGTGGAAGACTCCTATGTTAGAGTTGCTCCAGAAGTTCTGTAAGATGAATGGAGCTGATGTGATAGAGTCATTTGGCAGACCCGGTTGGGCTAAAGTATTTAAAAAGGATGGGTTCAAGAGCCTGTTTAACTTTTACGAATTACCAGTAGGAAACTAATAATATGAGTAAGTATATCAATCCAGAACAATCCTTTAGGTCTTACCATAAGGGTGGTGGTAAAGGTGGAGGCGGTGGTGGAGGTGGTGGCGGTGTATCTCCTGAAGTTATGGAGATGGCTAAGAAGGGTAACTTTAAACCCTTTACCTTAACCACTTCTGCTGGTGAGTCATTTGGTGATGGTGAGGGTAAGTTTGGGGCTCAAGCAGCTTCTCCTTTCTCTGACCTACAAGCACAAGCCCTACAAGGTGCTGGTGGTTTCCTAACTGGTATCACTGACCAGTTTAATCGTCCAGCTGGTGAGTTTAACTTTAACTCAGATGTTAATGCAGCACAACAAGACTTGTTTGCTAGTCAATCAGCTTTACTACAACCAGCCTTCCAACAACAGAATGATATGCTCAAGTCTAACATGTTAGGTGGTGGACGTATGGGCTTACAGGTTAATGGACAGAACCCAGACGTATTTGGGCTAGGTGAAATGCAGAACCAACAGTTAGCACAGCTAGCCTCTTCTACCCGTCAACAAGCTCTAGGCGAACAAGCTCAAGCATACGGCATGGATTCTAGTACGTTTGGTATTAACCAAGGTTTACAACAACAACGTGGCCAGAACCTTATGCAAGGCTTTGGGGCTCTGTTTGGTACTGGTTCTGCTGTAGCTGACCAAGAGTTAGCCTTACTACAAGCTGGTTCTAATGCTGAAGCAATGAGAGGCCAATCTTACATTGGCGCAGCTGGAGCTCTAGCAGCTGGTATGCAACCTCCTGAGAAGTCTGGTGGTGGTAAAGGTTTACTAGGTTCAGCTATTGGTGCTGCTGGTAATGTAGCTGCTGCTAAGGTATCAGATATGAGACTAAAAGATAACATCGTTAAGGTAGGTGAGTTACCTAATGGACTTAACCTCTACACTTGGACTTGGAACGATAAAGCTAAAGAAGCTGGATTAGATACAGGTATTGAGTTAGGTGTAATGGCTCAAGAGGTATTAGAGGTCTTACCAAGTGCCGTTATAAAAGGTGAAGATGGCTACTTACGGGTAAATTATAGTGAGGTTCTAAATGGCTAGTCAATACGGTACACAATTCAAGACTAATGCTGAGCTCTTAGAAGAGATGAAGATGCAAGCTAGAGCTCAACAGCAAGCTACTATCCAAGCTAACATCTCTAGGGCTTCAACACCTGAAGAGATTGCTGGAACAGGTATTGGTAACTTCCTAGGTGCTTTAGGTGGAGCTGCTTGGGATAAGTATGGCCCTGCTCCAGCCCCTACACAAGCTCAACAGAACGCTACAGCTAGAGCTGGTGTGTTAGGTAATTTAGGTGGTGGAGGAGCTCCACAAGGCAGTGGGTTCACTCAAGGTCAACCTAGCACTGTATCTAAACAAGGTGGTATTGCTGGACAAGCTCAGTCAGTCCTATATGCTAATAAGGCTAAAGAGCTACAAGCTGCTATGAAAGGTGCTTCACCAGAGAACCAAGGTATCTATCAGCAAATGTCTGATAACCTTATGGTAAGGTCTTTAGATTCGAAGAAGCTAGAGGATGCTGAAGCTGCTAGTGCTTTTGCCACTAAAAGTAATAACATCAACGCTAATAACTTTGGCAAACGTGGTTACTGGGATTTATCAGATGCTGTCATTGGTGGTACAATGGAGATGAAAGATGCCATGACTGAGGGTAGGGCTAGGGATAAAGCAGCAGCTGCATTACTTAAAGAGAAGAAGGCTGACCTTAAGCCAGCTAAGAATCAGTTCCTCAAGAATGAAGATGGCTCTTTCTCAGTTGTTAACAATGCTGGTAAGGTGGTTAATACGGTAGCTGACCCAGCTGCTGCAAAGAAGGCTGTAAAAGCACACAACAGCCTTATGACCTCTTTGGCTGGCACTGACTCAACTATGAAGAATATAACTCAGATGGGGGTGCTTGCAGGCCAGGAGAACGCTGCGGGTACTTCTTATGGCGCATTTAAGCATGTACCTAATACTGATTCTTATCGTCTGGCTAACAAGGTTGAAACCCTGAAGGCTAACCTTACTTTTGATAAACTCGCTTCAATGAGAGCTAACTCAAAAGATGGTAGCTCTGGTCTAGGCCAAGTAGCTGTAGTGGAGATTAATTTATTGGGGTCTGTTGTTCAAAACTTAGACCCTTCAGTAGGCACAGAGGCATTCCAAGAGCAATTGGATGCTGTACAGTTCCACTATGACAACTATCGTAATATTCTATTAGGCAAACCACCCAATATTGACTGGGAGGATGAGGCTTATAAAGAGAATACAAGGGTTGATGGGAGTGGGCAACGGTGGTTCAAAGATGCTTCTGGTAAATTACACAAGGTATAATATTAATGGCTAATAGAGAAGAAGAAGAGGCTATGAGGCTTTTTGATATGCCTGTAGAGGAAGAAGTGCCTCAAGAGGTTATGGACTTATTCAATGCACCACCAGCTCCTCCTGTTCCTGTAGAAGCTCCTGTGAGCCCCGTAGAGGCGTCTGAACCTGATTTCGGTGCTAGGATGAGGGCTATACTAGATAAGAGGCAGGAGCAGCAGTCAGGGGCGTTTGAGAAGGCGTTTGATGGTAGTGATGGTGGTATGCTGTCTACTGCTAAGCTATTAGGTAAAACAGCTGGTAACGCAGTAGCTGGTACAGCCCTTGATGTAGGTGCTGAGCTAATAGCTACTGGTATGGATGCTGTAGTACCAGAACCAGCTCAAGAAGCGTTTAAAGAGTTTACAGCTGACGTAGCTAAATGGGGTATGGATAAGGAAGTAGTAAAGTGGGGWATGAAGGAGTGGGAKAAGCTTAGTACTGACRAGMAAGATATGCTAGGAGCTGCTGGTAACATCTTCTCCTTTATGTTACCTAAGATGCCCAAGAGTATGTTCAAGGGTGATAAGATGGTATCTAAGGGCAAGATGATGAAGCAGGTTAAGATGTCTGAACAGCTTAAGCTRCCTATAACTAACAAGACTAAAGCAGCAGACGCTAAGAAGAGGTTTAAGACYTCTGAGYTAGATGACAACATGGTTAAGGAGGTAATGCTTGTAAAAGGTATATCMCCCCTCAAAGGCCCTGAGACTAATATGGAGCTGATGTTTAAGCAGGTTGATAGTATTGAAGCTAAGTTAGATAAAGACCTAGTAGATAACCCTGTAGACATTCCTAATGATGAATTGTTTCCYCACCTTGATGCGTCCATTGATAATGTAAGGATGAACAATGAGTGGATAGCTTTAGATGATACGTTAGATAAAGCCTTCAACACCCACCTTAAGACAATGGATAGAATACTAAAAAGGCACCCTAAGACGGCTGTAGGTATTAGACAAGCCCGTAAGGAGTTTGATGATATAGCCTTTGATAAGGATTCTGGAGGTACCGGAGACTTACTTAAAATTAAGGAGGCAGCTAGTAAGGCAGTACGAGATGGGTTAAACAATGCTGTTAAGTCTGGAGCTGCTAGAGTAGGAGTAGATGTAGCTAAACCTCAACAACGTATGTTTATGTTATTACGGGGGACTAGCAACCTAGCTGAGAAGTATGGGGCTGACACTTCTTGGGGTAAGAGAGCTATACGTAAGCTAGAAGCTCATCCAATCTATGCTGTTGGTATTGCTGGAGGTTCTATTACTTTACCTGCTACAGCTGCTATGGCTCTTACTGGCTACTTAGGTTATAAAGCTGCACAAGCAGTAGCTCCTACAGCTGTTAAGGCTGCTGGACACACTGTTAATGCTGTAGTGCCCCAAGCGGCTAGGGCAGGAGCCTTCGGTGGTAATGCTATACTAAGAAACTTTGAAGAGGATAAGAAGGGGGAGATGCAATGATAGGGGGAGTATGCATAGTACTGTTTATACTGTTTCTTATTAGTATGGAGGGGAAAAGCTAAGAAGACTATTATAACACGTTTATAATCTTTGTCAAGACATTTCTTAAACTTTAGAACGAGAAAGGGGTAGAACCTGTTAGCTGTTAAAGCTTCCAAGTCCTACCCCTTCTTTTTGCCTATACTTTACTCGTCGTAGTATTCGCCTAATCTAAAACGTTGGTCTTTAATTAACGTCTTACCCTCCAGCTTCTGTCCCTCAATGATACGGAGGTTAGCCTTCTCACGCCTCTTCTGTTCTGCTAAACTTTCTTTCTTGGTCTTCAAATTGGATACTCCTTAACAACTTCCAAAGTTAAACAGTGGCTAAACACTCTATCCCCTAAATCTCTAGGTTGTACTGCTGTGCCTATCTTATCGTACACCCCATTAACAAGGTGAGTTACAATAGAGGGTGGAGAGCTCCTGTAAGCCTCTGTAAGCTGTTCAATAGCCTTACCCCTACCTACCATAGCTCTCTTAAGCTCTAAAGCCTCCTGAGCTACCCCAGAGACGAATACACACCCCTCTACCTGTTCAACTGTGTTAGGGTAAGCACAGTCCATATAAAGAGCTAAGCCCATCAACACTGCCCCTACAGCTAATACCTCTCTCATATCAATATAGCCTCGTAGCTGAGATGATTTTATTGTCTTCCAAGACTTTAAGGTGTCTTTTTAATACGTCCCTAGCACCCTCCTCTGTCTCGCACCTAAATATTATCTCTACTGGCCTGGCATGAGCCTGTTCAAACAAAGTCTCAAGTGGCTGTTGTACAACATAAGATACCCTACCACTACCATACACCTCTCTAATAATCTCAATAGCTAACATAATCAATCTCTCCCCTTACATACTTGTTATACTGGCCAGAGCACCTCTTAGCCTCCTCCTCAGTAGCAAAGGTAGCTATCCACTTCTTCTGTCCA
>JAESRW010000154.1 GCA_016764395.1 Flavobacteriales bacterium | reverse complement strand
AAGGAAGACAAAATTCTGGATGTTCGGTATGAAATGAGCCAACGGCCGAAATTAGCAGTGTTTGATAATGGTGGCAATCAGGCTATTCACGTCACGATACTCAGTGAGGCAGGGCTGACACCGATTGATACTGCTAACCCCTTGTTAGGAGGAAGTTATATTACAGTAGCAGCCGGTTTATTTACAGGGATTGATGAATGCTTTACCTTTGCCTCGGAGCCTCACTGGGCTGGAACACTGGCAGATAGTTTAACCACGGATAACGTCAGGCAGTTCATCTTGTCAGGAGGTAATTTCCTCGCACAGTGTAGAGGCGTTGATACCTACGAGAACTTCTCATTGACAAATATTGTTTCAACTAAGGGAATTAGCATCATCAATCAAACAGTCACCCATGAATACTTCAATCCAGATCTCGCTTATATGCAGTTTGAGGGGGATGTTTTTGAGAATATGGGCGGATCGGAGAGAAACTGGATACGTTCAAGTGGCTCACAATGGAGGCCCGGTTTTTATTATGCCATTAGTGACTTCAACAGAAAAGACACCATTATAACAAGTGGTGCTCACATAATTTCTCCAGATTCTGTAGGGGGAAATGTTTTTTATCTGGGTGGCCACGATTACTCTGCATTTACCACGGTGGAGTTGATGAATTCCGCCCGTATGTATATGAATGCCACCCTAATTCCCTCAGGGCGCCCTACCCTATTTACTTTGGATCCTGGAGATACGCTGTTCGGCTGTGTTGGAAGCCCCATTCAATTGGGAGGCTCTCCCACTGGCCCGATTGACGCCACTTATCTTTGGAGTCCAGGTATTTATCTAGATGACAGCACCTCTCAGAATCCAATTGCGACACCTCCTGACACCATCACCTATTCGGTACTGGCCTGGAGGGGCGGATGTATTGTAGGCCCTTTTCCTGTCACGCTCAACGTTACACCTCCACCAATTGTAAATGCCGGGACTGACCAAAATGTATGTGGAAACATCAGCTTTGTCAATCTTACCGGAACTGTTCTTGAAGCTTCTGGAGGAGTTTGGACCACAAATGGATCCGGTACTTTTGCAGATGATAGTGCTCTCATTACAACTTACAGCCCCAGCATTGCGGATTCTGGGTTGGGCAATATTGAAATCTACCTGACCTCTACTGGTGGTTGTGACTCCACTGCGGATACGATTACGATCACTTTTACATCCGGCCCGACCGCCACAGCAGGCGTTAATCAAACAACTTGTGATACAGCCGGCGTGGTACTCAATGGTACCGTAACCGTTGCAACAGGAGGAATTTGGACCACCAATGGCACGGGCATCTTTGTACCAAGCGCGGATAGTTTAAATACTACCTATGTACCCAATCCGTCAGATACCAGTTTATCGCCGTTGATACTAACATTAACAACCACCGGCGCTGGTGGCTGCTTGCCAGAAAGTGATAGTTTAATTGTGAGTTTTGCCGCCACTATTTTTGTTGATGCCGGCCCGACACAAACGCTTTGTTCAGGGGTTGGACAAACATCCTTGGCAGGAACTGTTGTTACTGCATCCGGAGGCACCTGGACCTCACCAACGGGAGGCGCCTTTACCCCTAGCGATACTTTGTTAAATGCCAATTATAACTTTACCCTTGCTGACATTGCTAATGGAAGTGTCACGCTCACACTGTCCTCCACTGGAAATGGTTCCTGTACTCCAGTTCAGGATAGCATAACGATTAATATAATCCCTTCAGTTAATGCTGGACCTGACTCAATTGTTTGCAATACTTTAGATACGTTCCAGTTAACGGGCACGGTCGAAAATTTATCTGGCACACAGTGGTCCACCACTGGAACAGGCGTCTTCGTCCCAGATGACTCGACCTTGAATGCACAGTATGTTATCACGCCAGCAGATGTGTTGTTAGGCGCAATTGATTTTGTTTTAACCACTTTAGATACCGGTTTATGTCCTGGAGGAGCAGATACAATGACACTCACAATTTCGCCTCCCGCCATTGCCAACGCCGGTTTGGACCAAACAATATGTGAAGACAATAGCGGCTATCCTCTATCTGGGTCAATCACCAATGCGGGGGGATCCATTTGGACGAGTAGTGGAGCGGGAGTATTCGTACCCTCTCCTGACTCACTTATTGCTGCATATGTACCAGATTCTGCTGGAACCGATACTATTTACCTGAGCACAACCGGAAGTTGCAACAATGCGAATGACTTTTTAGTCTTGTCCATTACACCCAGCCCAACAGTTGATGCAGGCCCTGATACATCCACTTGTGCTACTAATTTAAATGTTGCGATCAACGGGCTTGTCACCACGGCAACAGGTGGTATATGGTCTACTCCTAATGGTACCGGTTCTTTTTCTCCATCCAATACTTCTTTGTCCGCCACATATATCGGTACAGCGGCAGATACGGCTACTGGGGTCATCACAATCGTATTAACCAGTACAGGCAATGGTGATTGTAATGCGTATTCAGATTCAATGAACATCACTTATACGCCTAATTTAATCTCGGTGGATGCTGGCTTGGACCAAACCGCTTGTAACAATACAACAGGAGTATTGTTAAATGGATCCGTATTTATCGCGACTGGAGGCACCTGGAGTACCTCTGGAAGCGGAACGTTCTCGCCAAGCGCAGATTCATTGAATACATCTTATATTCCAAGTGTTGCAGATACCCTTGCTGGAACGGTTACACTCACCCTTACCTCTACCGGTAACGGGGGATGTATTGGCACCACGGATAGCCTGGAAGTGAGCTTCCTGGCTTCTGCCATTGTGAATGCTGGTGCTGATACCGTAATATGCTATACTACCGATACGGTTTACCTCGCTGGATCCATTGTCAATGCAGGTGGTGCGGCGTGGACAACCGGTGGTACGGGAACATTCACTCCGAATGACTCCTCTTTAAATGTGGGGTATATTTTCTCCGTAGCTGACTTTTTAAATGAGACCGTTACCCTGTACTTGACTACCTATCTAAGCTGTTCTGATGTTGTCGATTCAATTACCATCGATATTATTCCAGGTGTGCTGATCTTCCCTTCTGATACCAATGTATGTAATGACGCCGATACGATCCCTTTTACGGGAGTGGTCACTGGTGCTGCTGGTGGAATTTGGGCAAGCTCAGGTACAGGAATCTTTTTCCCAGATGATACCTCAATGAGTACCAATTATATTTTGAGCGCAGCAGACAGTGCAGCAGGGACGGTGATCATTACGCTGACCACCACCGGAGTTCTTATGGGATGTCCGGCAGCTACCGATATTTTGAATATCACCATTTCTCCCCCGCCAATTATGGTGGCTGGCCCAGATCAATTTGTATGTTCCAATCAAGATTCTATACAAGTAAGTGGATCAGCAATCAATGCAGGTGGGATATGGAGCAGTAATGGAACAGGAATATTTACACCCAACCCTAGCTCCTTAACAACTACTTACGTCCTGAGCCAAGCAGATACAGCTTTAGGAACGGTCGTGTTAACCCTCACCTCAACCGGATCATGTCTACTGATCTCGGATAGCCTGTTAATTGACATCTCCCCTCCTCCCACCGCTGATTTCACGGCGCCAAACGCTTGCCTCGATTCAACTAGCGCGTTCTTTGACAACACTCCGGGTAATATAGTAAGTTGGAACTGGGACTTCGGTGATTTAAATACCTCCACCAACGCCAATCCGCAAAATCTTTACGCAGCCGCCGGAACCTATAATGTTACGCTCTCCGTTACCGCTCAGAACGGTTGTTCGGATACTGTTGTTAAACCCGTGACTGTGCTTCCGCGTCCAACAATCGGATTTGACTGGGAGGATGTTTGTAACAAAGACACTATGTTTTTCACCAACACCTCCGATATTTCGCCTCCCAGTGTCATCGCTGGGTACGCATGGGATTTTGGAGATGCCATGACTTCTACCGCTGCGGACCCGTATCACATTTACCAAAATAATGGAGCCTATATCGTCACCTTAACGGTCACTTCCGATGCCGGATGTTCAGATACCTGGAATACCTTGGTTATCGTGAGCCCAAACCCAGTGGCACAATTCAATGCAGATCCTACTCTTGTAAATACCGAAGAACAAATTGACTTTACAGACCTTTCCTTAGGATCGACAGACATTCCGGATACCATCGACATTTCAACTTGGGCCTGGAACTTCTATTACCCTGAGAGTGTCACGGGCGGATCTTCCACATCCCCCAATCCGAGCATACTGTACGGTGATACCGGCACCTACACGGTACAATTGGTAGTGACCAATGAATATGGTTGTACGGACAGTACTTCTGAGGATGTACAAGTTGGATTAAATCCAATTGTCGCTTCTGGATTTAGTCCAGATGGTAGTGGCCAAGACGGGAACAATATATTAGTCGTTCATGGTGGCCCCTATAAAGCATTGCAGTTTGTCATCTACAATGAATGGGGGGAGGTGATATTTGAATCAAAGAGCCAAGATATTGGATGGGATGGAACGTACAACGGCATGGCTCAACCCATCGGTGTGTATGTATATACTGTAATTGCAACCTCTTTAGATGGGAAAGTACATAACTTCTGGGGTGACGTAACGCTCTTGCGCTAATGTTTCAAGCTAATCCCAAGTAGACTATAAGCATGAGACAAAAAACCGCACATCTCTTATTGGCACTAAGCTTTTGGTGTTCCGTCCTCTCTGCACAGGATTTTCATCTTTCTCAATACGATGCGGCTCCTCTCTATTTAAATCCAGCCATGACAGGCATGTTTAACGGAGAGCACAGGGTGCACGGACACTACAGAAACCAATGGTCCAGTGTAGTCAGCCCCTTTTCAACGACGGCTTTTTCTTATGACACCCATTTGAAGAAGTTTAACGTAGGTGGAATTGTATTAAATGACAGGGCTGGCACAGGAGACTTCAATGTGTTGAACTTGGTTGGCTCCATCGGATATGATTATACCCTTGATAAAAACACAAAGAAGGCGCATCATGTGGCAGGTGGAGTTCAGGCTGGCATTATTCATAAGAGTGTAAATATGAGTAAACTTATTTTTCCCAGCCAATACACCGCTACCAACAGCAATCCATTTGATTCTGGAATTCCAAATGGAGAATTTTTCTCCAATACGAGTTTTATACTTCCTGAACTCAGTGTGGGCCTCATGTATTATTTAGCGAATGACAGGGCTAAAGTAAATCCATTTATAGGAACGTCCGTGTTCCATATACTCTCACCAACTGAAACGTTCTATAAGAATGACAACCGACTCCCCAGAAGATTTGTAACGCATCTTGGCGCGAAAATTAACGTGACCAGCAACTTCCAAATAACGCCTAAACTTCTCATTATGCAGGAAGGAAATGCCAATGAGCGGACCCTAACACTTGCAAGCGCCTACTACTTAAAGGATGCAGATGCCTGGGTGTTTTTCGCCCCATCCTATCGATCATTTAAATTCAAAGAATTCGGTACCAATGATGCGTTTGTCACAACAGTTGGACTGAAGTACGGGCAATTTACCTATGGATTCAGTTATGACTTCAATATTTCCAACCTAAGCTCTATCAGCAAAGGGAAAGGGGGATTTGAGCTGGCCATCACCTATGTGGTGAAGAAGATAACCTTCCCAAAACCGGCCTGCCCGAGGCTCTAAGCGATGATACAGAACGTGCGAACTATTTTTCTGATCTCCATGTGCCTATTTCTTGGCTTGGCCTGCGCATTTGCTCAGAACAAGAAGGAGTTGTTAAATCATGGCGACAAGGCTTTTCAAGATCAAAATTATGTGGCTGCGGCCTACTTCTATGGAAAGGTTGTTGGCAGCTACAGAACAGGGGAACAAGATGCCGTTTATCCTTATGCGTTAATTGGATGGAACCAGCCGTTAAAAACGGATGAGGCAGATTCAAGCAAGGCAGCTGTATCAGGTACTGTAGAGTTACCCAATTCCAGGCATGAGGATACGGTACAAACCGAAGAAGAAGTACGGTTAAATAAAATCAATACCGATCAGAGCTACCAACATGCGCTTTATCACCTGGCTGAATCACATAGGCTTTCCTTTAATTACACAAAAGCCGAAGCGGTATACCAACAGTGCATGGAGCTCGAGCTGAAAGATTATCCCCTACTCCGATTTTGGTATGCCATCAGCATTAAAAAGAACATGAAATATGAGGCTGCTGGATATGCATTCAATACGTTTATTGAGGCTACCAAAGCCAGCCCTCATACGGATAGCTTGGGCACTAATTACTATAAGAGAGCTAAAAAAGAAAAATCGGGATGTAAGCAGGCAGTTGAATGGACCAATGCTCCTGTTATGGGCATAAAAGTAAACAAGATGGATTCCTTCATCAATGCTGGAACAGCTACTTTTTCGGCTTCCTACTACGAAGATGAGGCCGCGGTTCTTTTCGCCTCTTCAAGGCCTTCATCAACGGCCTCAAAGAGAAATCAGGATGTGATTGAACCGTGCAATATTTATACTGTTTCGCGAAAGGCGGACTCAACTTGGGGGAAGCCTTCAAAATTTAAGACCCCCATTAACTCATTTAAACACGAAGGTGCAGTCTCCATTTCAACCGATCAGTCGATGCTATTTTTTACCAGGTGGGGCGAAACGAATGGTGTAAAGGAGTGCCATATATATCTGAGTAAGAATTTCAATGGGCGATGGTTACCGCCACAACGCCTGAGAGACAATGTAAACATCAGAGGCTATAAATCTATGCATCCTTTTGTCACACCCGATGGAACCAAGCTATTTTACGCGAGCAACAGGCCAGGGGGAAAAGGAAGAATGGATCTCTGGTATTGCGAGATGGACGAGATGGGAAACCTGGGCATCGCTACCAATGTAGGATCGCCCATAAATACCAAAGAAGATGAAGTCAGCCCGCTGTATCTGGAAGAAGAAAAGACGCTTTACTTCAGCTCTAATGGGCATGTTGGCATGGGTGGCCTGGATGTGTTCGAAGCATTCGGTGAGTTGGGTGAATTCTATCGCCCCGAAAATTTAGGATTCCCTATTAACTCCAGCAAGGATGACAAGTTCTTTGTGCTGAATAAAAATCTTAATAAGGGCTTCTTATCTTCTGACCGAGCTGATTGCCCGGATTGTGATGGCGGAAATTGCCTGGAACTTTATGAGGTAGATTATGGCCCTCCTCAATTTAACTTAAGCGGGCATGTGTATTCAAAATTGGACAAAAAACCGATTCCAAATGCGCTGATAACCATAAAAGATGTTCATGAATATTTTGAGCCGTATTTTATCATTAGTGATAAGGACGGTTACTACTTCACCCCATTAAGACGGGAAATGGTCTATTATCTGAAGGCCCAGAAGGTTAAGTTCTTTGCGAATGCTTCGGACGTTTCCACAGAAGGCTTAGAACACTCTACTGACTTTGTGCGTGACTTCTATCTACCAAGGATTCCAGTTGGAGAAATGGAGATCAAGGGAATAGAATATGATTATGATAGCTGGGATCTGCGGCCAGAAGCTAAGGTGAAATTGGATAATATTGTTGATTTCCTAAATGTGAACGATAACATTACCATTGAGCTAAGCTCACACACGGATAGCCGTGGTAAAGATGAATACAATGAGAAATTGTCGCAAAAGCGGGCACAGTCTGTGGTGGATTACCTGATAGAGAGCGGTATAGCATTGGACCGATTAACCCCTAAAGGATATGGAGAAAAGAGGCCCATGTTTAAAGATGCTGAAACAGAAGAAGAACACCAAAAGAATAGAAGAACGGCTTTTGAGGTGCTCAGTCAAGATTATGTTCCATTGAAGAAATAACTACACCCTGACTCCGATTACGAGGATATCATCAATTTGTTCGTAAACAGTCTCTTCAGTACCGTTGGGATTCATCCAATTTTCAATTACTTTATCTAAGTATTGGCCCTGCCTATCCAAAGATAAGCTCTGAATACCCAATAAAGTTGGCCTAAACCTTTTAGTCATAAACTTCCTTCCTTTAGGCCCACCAAATTGATCCACATAGCCGTCGGAGCATATATACACACAATCGTCGGTCTGTAACTGAAGTTTGTGATTTGTAAACTCCTTCACCTCCTCACCAACGAATACTCCAATTGGAAACTTATTGGCCTTTACCTCCAACAAAATGTATCCGTTGAGCTCCTCTTTGATCTCCGTATTCTCTTCCTTCAAGAGTTCCAACGTGGACTTTGAAGGATTTTCCGCACTGTCTTTTCGTATAACATACAATGAATTGTAAGCCCCCGCATATTGAAGCTCCTTTGTCTCATAGTCCAATGAACAAAATGCAATGTCCATTCCATCCTTTACAGTAGATTCCTCAAAAGTTTGATTGATTGTTTCCCCTGCTAGTTTGTTGAGCTCATTGAGAATTGCGGCAGGCTCTAACTTACCGTGCTCTACAACCGCTTCCTTTAACAAGGCACTACCAATGAGACTCATGAAAGCCCCAGGCACACCATGACCTGTGCAATCTACCGCCGCAAATAAGGCTTTACCTTCCTGGTGGCCAATCCAATAAAAATCTCCACTTACAATGTCCTTTGGTTTGTACAAAATAAAATGNTCCTTCAATGCTCTGTTAACCACACTTTGATCCGGCAATATAGATTCCTGGATGCGCTTTGCATATCGAATACTCGCCGTCATCTCATTGTTTATCTCCTCAATCTCCTCCTTTTGTCTTACCACTTCAAGCGTCCGCTCCTCGACCTTTCGCTCCAACACCTTTTCTGATTCATGAAGGTCCTCGCGCATCCTCAGTAGCGCATGTCCCAACGCATCGTCTCCGCTAAGTGGTTTATATTCAGATTCGAAATTACCGGCACCTACTTCATGCGCAAATTCGGTGGTTCTTGTAAATCCCTCTACCAAATGATTCATGGCCACTGACATTTCCCCAATCTCATCCTGAGTAATCCTTGCTTTCTTTTCTGGAATCATCCCTTTACCCAGTAAAAGAAGCGAGCCCTTTAACTCCTGAACAGGCTTTACAATAGAACGCACTGTGAACAAAGCGATTAACATCCCTCCAATTACCAAAGCAATACCCAGCGTACGCACCACAAACTCAAGATCATCAAACGAGCCAAGCATTTTTTCACTCACCACATTGGTATTCTCTTGTTGCGCCGCTATAATCAATCCGAGGTCCGAGATTATCTTGCTTGCCAGAATATCCACCTCACCACCTTCTACACTCGGTTTAATCATAAAAACCACCATTGGATCTTCATAACTGGCAAATGTGTTCATCTGCATCATGATTTCTTCAAGAAAGACAAAGAGATTGTCGATATTCCTCATGATGCTATTAATCTGAYCCTGTTCCTTGTCCGTCCAGTTAACTGCCAAAAAAAGGACATCTTCTTTAAGTGCAGGGTAGTCGTCAGCAAGCAGGTCCTTAAGTCGAAACTTATCCTCGTCATCACTGATTTGAACCGTTACCCAGTTCATAATGAGCATCTTTGACTCGATAATGAGGGTTTTAAGCTCCTCTAACTCATGAACTGATGGATTGTAGAGCTTGGTAATCTGGTCATTGATCTTCCGGCTCTCACTTAACGTATTGTAAGTAAGAACAAATACCATAAAAGTAAATATCAGCAAAATGCCGAATCCACCACCTATGCGTTTACCAATCGTAAGTTTCATGTACCTATAATTGATTTTCAGCGGTCACATGGAATGCGCCATTGGCCATCTTTATTTGACTCAAAACTAGAGTAGTGGCTCGGTTGTATGAATGTACAAGTGCTACCTTGTAACTATTTGTATCATCGCCTCCTTCAATATCCATAATATTAGTCATCCTACTATTAACGCACATTATGCTTATTCCATATATATCCCTATGCGAATATATTATTATGGACGTAAGTTCGGGAAAGATCGTTGTTTTTATTCAGAAAAAAAGATGGATGACTAAGAAAGGTGCGCTGGAGGCAATCAACTATCGACTCAGATATTCCTGGTCTTGATATGCTCGGCAATATATATTGGGAACTGTTAGCCTTGTATCGGCATTCTTTGCCCCAAGCAATATCATGTTCTCACTACTCTTTTAACTTCTTGAGACGCTCTTTAATCGCATCACTTTTATCATGCTCATTTAAAGCAAAGTAAATACCTGATAGGCCTATTAGGGTATTCTCATTTGCAGGTTCCAGCTCAAGGGCGGTTTCCATGAATGGAAGCGACTGTTTAAACAGCACTATGCTCGTGTCCTGAATGTCACTCAAGGCTACCAGATCAATATCGTAATCTGTGCCATTGATAATATTTACGGCCTTGTTATAGTATAATATTCCTACATTGTAATTACCATTCAAATTGTCAGGATCAAGATCGAGCACCATCTGAAAATATTTCTTGGCAAGCCCCCAATAAGTCGAGTTGGTTCTCTTATTCAATTCATAAAGATTGGTATACATACCTCCTAGGGCCAGATACACATCAATTTTTTTAAGATTAAGGTCAATGGTGGGATTCCCAATGACGATTTTGTCCATGTATATTTCAAAGCTCTTGTGCGCATTTTCAGGGTCCTTTGCATTCAAATAAATGACACAATCATTGTAAAATGTGCGGGCAATATTGGTAATCGAAGATTTGCTATTGGCTCCATACTTGCCATCGGGATCAATATCCAAGGACTGCTTGAAATACTCAATGGATAAACCCCTTTCAGGCCCCTTCACATTCTTATCGCGTTTATAAATTGCATTGTAAATAAAACCTCTGTAATACCAGGTATGAGCCAATTTGCTGGTTTGCTCATGTGCTGCAGCTTCATCAATCAGCACTTTGGCCTGATCCAAATTCTCAACCTTTAAAGCCTCTAGCGCTCGAGCAATTTTGTCGTTTTGGCCAAACGCAACACCTGACAACAACATAAAAGCCACTCCCAGCAAAGGCAGCTTAACGTGTTTGATGATATAATTAATCCTGCTTTTCATTCTTCAATTTAGATAACCTTGGTTGCAAATGCCTGCAAACTAGAGGCGATACTTAAACTATGTCCTGCAATATTGCCTTTGTTGATTTCAAAACCCTGTTTGCTATTCTCAATAACAAAATTGATATCCCCTTTCTCTATTAATCCAGGTTTCTCAGAGATGATAAGGGTACTCTTTCCTTTGAATTTCTTAACCACAGCATCTATCTCTGCACTCTTATCTTTCGCAACGAATATCATGTGGCAACTTCCAATAGAGGATACTGAGAGGTACTTTTTAATCTGAAAAGGTTGTGCTCCTCTTGTTGTCCTTTCCTGCATCTTCAACAACTCAAGGTACAATGGGGTCCTTCCAACCACACCTATTTCAAAATTTCCCTTTTTCGCCTCGGCGGGCCACTCAATGTAACGGGTGAAGTTGTAGATGAATGTTGCTTTAATCTTCGCGTTCGTATTATCCTTATTCTGAACATTCGTAAATCCTGATACAATCAGAAAAAACAAGATGACCGGTATTTTATAGAATGCTTTCATCAGTAATAACGAAATAACAGGGGATTAGTTACTCCGTAGGATACAAGTATCAGTCCAAATTGATTTACCCCCAAGTGGAAGCTCGATCGCAAAGATAATTGAACTAAGAATAGGAAACAAATTACGCAGGTACAACTGATCAGTTGAGAGCTGTTCTGACCAAAGAAGAACCTCAACCATCGCTTCATATAGATGTGTAATTAAACCACAGAACGCTTCAGCCATTCGTGGGTTAATTACATTCTAGTGACTCGACTGGGGCTTAATCGTCGCTAAGCTCCTCTGCACAGGCTTCTCGCCCCATATTGGTATATTAAAAAACCCACGAACTGCTTATACAATTCGTGGGTTAATTACACTATCGTGACTCGACTGGGGCTTAATCGTCGCTAAGCTCCTCTGCACAGGCTTCTCGCCCCAGATTGAGTTATTAAAAAACCCACGAACTGCTTACACAATTCGTGGGTTAATTACATTTTGGTGACTCGACTGGGGCTCGAACCCAGGACCCTCTCCTTAAAAGGGAGATGCTCTACCAACTGAGCTATCGAATCGTGCTAAAAGGAATATCACGTATTCCCATTTTCGAGGTGCAAATATATATGTTTAATTACATTTAGAAAAGCATCTAATTTCCAAAATAAAAAATAATCGGTCAGGAAACATACCTTTGCGCCCTCGTACCGTAGCTTCACAATGCACGAAGCTACAGCTGAAGCAATATTTGAACAGAAACACCTTGCGGTCCATTCCATGCAAAACCAGGTCGTTATAATCACCGGAGCCTCCTCAGGTATTGGGCAAGCATGTGCCCTGGAGTACGCCAAACAAGGGGACAGCATCGTGATCGCGGCCAGAAACTACGACAAGCTCAAGAAACTAGAAACAGCATTGGTTGCTCTTGGGGCCAAAGTATTGTCAGTAGCATTTGACATTACGCTGGATGAAGACAGAAAACGATTGATTGATCAGACTGTTACGAAATTTGGCCGTATTGATGTTCTCATTAACAATGCTGGGATAAGCCAACGCTCATTGGCAAAAAACACGCTTTTGGATGTGGATAGACAGCTCATGGAAGTTAATTACTTTGGAACAATTGCACTCACTAAATACGCCCTTCAACCCATGATCAAAGCTCAATCAGGGCACATCGCTGTTATAAGCAGTATCGTGGGAAAATTTGGATTTCCCTTGCGAACCGGGTATTCTGCAACCAAACATGCCTTACATGGTTACTTTGAATCGTTACGCGCAGAGCTACACGAGGATAACATAAAAGTCAGCATCATCTGCCCTGGACGAATTAAGACCAATATTTCAATTAACGCCTTAACTGAAGATGGTTCAACACACAGTAAAATGGATGAGGGGACAGAAGCCGGTTTATCTGCTGAATCCTGTGCACGACAAATAGTACGGGCCATCAGCAGTGGAAAGAAGGAAACTTACATAGGTGGCAAGGAAATACTGATGATTTACATCAGGAGGTTTCTACCGGGTCTATTTTACAAAATGATATTGAACATTAAGGCAACTTAAGAATTATGGCCAAGATAATTAGCGGAATACAGCAGTTAGGAATCGGCGTCCCAGATATGCACGCGGCGTGGAAATGGTACCGAGGTGCATTTGGAATGGACATACGCATGTTTGAGGAAAGCGCAGATGCTCCGGATATGATTAAGTATACCGGTGGAAAAGTACAGTCACGTACCGCCGCGCTAGCCATGAATATGAAAGGTGGAGGTGGTTTCGAAATTTGGCAGTATACAAGTCGTGAGCCACAGCCACCAAAAGAATCAATTGTTTTGGGAGATTTTGGATTTTTCGCTGGAAAGATGAAAACTCCTGACGTAAAGGCGGCCTATACCTTTCATAAGGAGAATGACTTTCAAGTGCTGGGTGAACTGGGCCAGACTCCGGACGGAAGTGACACTTTTTTTGTAATTGACCCCTATAACAACATCTTCCAAATAGTTCAAAGTAATGACTGGTTCTCTGATACCAGAAGTGTTACCGGTGGTGTGGAAGGATCTATTATTGGCGTTTCTGATATTGATAAAGCGCGTACCCTCTATAGCGACATCCTTGGCTTTGATAAAGTGATTTATGACAGCGAAGGTGTATTTGAAGACTTTAAAGCACTGCCCGGAGGAGATAAAAAGGTGCGCAGAATGCTATTGAGACGCACCATACCGACGGCAGGTAGCTTCAGCGAATTTCTAGGTTCTGGATCCTTGGAGTTGGTTCAGTTGCTGGAAGGGCAGCCTAAAAAGATCTTTGCAGATAGATATTGGGGAGACCAAGGGTTTATTCATTTGTGTTTTGATATTAAAGATATGAAGGCATTGAAGGAAGAATGCGAATCAAATGGGTTCCCGTTTACCGTAGATAGTGGAGATGTATTTGACATGGGTGAAGCAAGTGGACGCTTTTCTTATATCGAAGATCCAGATGGAACACTTGTAGAGTTCGTTGAGACAAACAAAATACCTATTGTTAAGAAAATAGGATGGTATTTGACCTTAAACAAGAAAAATCCTGAAAAGCCCCTACCCCGCTGGATTTTGAGAATGCTTTCCTTTAACCGGGTGAAGGATTAAGAAGCAAAAGAGAGGTTGGGATTGTATTCTGCCACCTCCGAGTCAGCCCTGCTCAAGTGTTTTAACATCCCAATATGTGCGGCAAATGCCTCAGGGAAAGTTTTGTACTCTTTGTAGGTTAGACCGTACTCCTCGCATGTTTTCTTTAAGATCGGTGTGAGTTTAGGATAGTGAACATGGCACACGTCCGGAAAAATATGGTGAATCACGTGAATGTTGATGCTTCCCATCAACCAACTCCCTATTCTACTTTTTCTTGAGAAGTCTGCTGTTGTGTCAATAACATGAATCGCATAATTGTTTTCAATATTGCCATCATCATCTGGCATTGGGTAGGTAGTACCGCTATAAATATGCGTACACTGAAAAATGAGTGCGAAAGTTACTCCGGACAAAATATGAATTGAAACCCAACCGAGAATTACGATCCACCAAGAAACACTTAGAAAAATCAACGGAAGCACCAACGTTAATCCGTGATATATAAATTTGGAAATTAACAGTACTGCATACTCCTTAGCCGGATGCTTCACATGCTTTTCGTTCCCTATGTGGCTTTCACCAAAAAACCATTTAAAATCTTTAAAAGTCACCCAGTGGAATTGTGCCAGTGAATATAAAAACGGAACATAGAAGTGTTGAAACCTGTGCATCGGCTTCCAAGGCTCATGTGGCGTAAAACGAAACAACCCATGTGTTTCAAGGGTTACGTCAATCTCATGAATATTTACCCAACGGTGGTGTTCACCATGCATCTGTCTGAGCAAATATGAATTCCCCCCAACAAAGTCCATGGATCTCGCCAACAATTTATTCACCCAGGGTTTAGAAGATATGGCATCATGAATGGCATCATGTGCAATTGCAAATGCAATGAAGATATTGGCAAATCCCAACAGGGACCATGCACCAAACAACAACCATAAATTACTACTCAGAACATCGCTAATGATCAGCGCATAAACTCCAAACCAAAACACAAAGGCCAAAACCATTTTGATGTACATCTCGGTATTGGCATGTTTTGAAATATTGTTCTCCTTGAAGTAACCGTAAATATTATCCCTTAAAGCCTTCACGAAGACCTCCTTAGGCGGTGTCGTTTTGAAACGAACCTGCTTATCTCCAATCGTCTTATTTAACATGAGCTACTATAAAAACGAAATATTTAACCACAACTTGTGTATTACCATAATTTCGAAGGGCAGGCACAAAAGTAGCAATTATTTACAATGTCTGCTCCGGTAAGCCTCTTTAAGGACCATGAGTTTACTAACAATATTTTTACGCTTCAAAAGCAGCGCATTAAACTTTGTTAGATTGTTCCTYTTGAATTGAAAATGAACGTACTCGCTCTTAAGCTTGCGCAGATCTTCAATATAAAAAGCAGCATAATTTCCAGAYAARTAAAGTGTTGATGCATACAAAACAGTGAGTGCGATGGAGTTGGTCCACAACCAGAAAAGATTGACCATGAATGGGTAAAAGAAAAGAAAAGCACACAATCCAACGACAGTGGTTACTGAACTGTAGAAATCAATTTTCTTTACTACTTTGTCGGCCACCGTCTTTGCAATTTTGGCGGGAAGGTAATTATTGACCAAGCCATACAAGTGAATTGGAAACCCCAGTACCATCCCGGCTATGCGCAACCAAAATTGAGTGGTGTCAGGAAGGTTGAATAAAACCTTATCACTGAGCTTCAAGCTTTCCAACTCCTGGAAATATTCAGCTGACTGTTGCTGTAAAGCAGTAATTTCTTCGGTATTCTCCACGAAGTGGTAGTTGATTCCTCTGGCTATTTCCCTGGATACCAAGAAGCGATGCTCCAAATTACGTTCAGAAAGCTTGTACTCCGCTCTTAACTTGTCGGCGTACAAAGATTCAATCTGCTCATAAAAATTATCATATTCCGCTTTATCAAGATGAATTACTTGATTAGTGAGTGCCGGTTTTAGCGATTTGGTCAGTTCGTTGATCCCCTTAACTGTGTTCTCTTTATACAGTTCAACAAACTCATCGACGCTATAGACTCTGGAAAAATTGAGAAACAAATTGGTTTTAAAACGCCACGCCTTTTCGTAATTCATTCCCGCGAATACAATTTTAGTATTCAAAGAGAAGTCGTGGCGTTCTTCTGCCCCTAGGATGATCCTGGCAGGACCTTTCTTCATCGCCTTGATGCGCCGCTCCGGGACGCAGATTCCCTCCGGGAATACATGGATAACTCCCCCATCTCCCATCACTTCAAAACAACGCTTAAACGTCTCCTCATTTCTATGCAGGTTCTCTTTACCCTCCATAGCCCTGAAGATTGGAATCATTCCAACTTCATTAAACAACCATCTAAGCACCGGCCCAGACGTGAAAAATATATTTCCACGCGGAAGACTTTTCATTGGTCTCGGAATATGGGAGCCAAATATCAGGGCATCCATAAAGGCATTTGTGTGATTTGAGCAAATGATGAGCGGGCCAGATTTGGGCAAATGCTGCAAGCCCCTAATATGAACCCTTCGATAAAACGAGGAAATTGAAGCCTTGATGAGATATTTTACGATATGGTATACCACGCGTGCTTGTTATCGGGCACGAAAGTAGAGTAAATTTTATCATCTCGGTCAATTGACTACATTTGAATGTGCACATATACGCATGGTAAAATGAAGATCTTTCTCATCGGTTTTATGGGTTCAGGCAAAACTTCAGTAGGAAAGAAGTTAGCCAAATACCTGGACATTGAATTCGTTGATTTAGATCATTTCATCGAGGCTCAAGCAGGAATGAGTATCAACGCTATATTCGACGGGCAAGGTGAGCAAACGTTTCGCAATTTGGAAAAAGATGCGCTTAAAAAACTGAGCGGTAAAGAAAATGCAGTGATCGCTACGGGGGGAGGAACACCATGCTTCGAGGATAATATGAACTTCTTAAATGAACATGGCCTAACGATTTACCTCAAACTAGAGCCGGGTGCATTATTCGAAAGACTGGTCAACGCGAAAACAGACAGGCCATTGTTAAAGAATCTAAATGATCAGGAATTAAAAGACTATCTCGAGAAAAAGCTTGCAGAACGATCGCGCATCTACGATCTGGCACAGCATACAGTGGAAGCGGCACACATTACAAATGCCGTAAAATCTATTCACCGATTGTTGAAGCGGTAACTACTGCAAATACACAGTCGCCTTTCCCTTCTCCAACTCAACAGAAACGTGTTCCCTAAGAGATGTGGAAAGCGATACACCTATATAATCTGCCCTAACGGGATAGGTATTGTGACTCCGGTCGACCATCACCAGTGTTCGAAGCTTCTTGGTCGGAAAAGATAGAAAATGTTTAACGGCGTGTATTAGGGTCTTCCCCGAATTAACCACATCATCTACCACCAATACCACCTTGCCTTTTAGGTCCTTATCTTCGACACTGAAGGTGATGGGCTGAACCAAAGGGTTGTCTTTATCTATCTTCAACTCCCCAAGAGTCACCTTTAGCGGTGAGATATTCCTAAGAATCCTGGTTATCCAAATGGCCAGCAAGTAACCCCTACCATTAATACCAGCAATTACGATCTCCTTCTCCTCGTGATTGTTCTCGTAAATCTGATAGGCTAACCTCACCACTTTTTGCTCAATTTGAGTGGGTGTCAGAACGATTGTTTTCATGATCTTAAGTTGGAGTATTGAAACAAAACTAACGAAATCTAAGCTAACGCACGTTCAGGTTATGGACATAATTTTAAACAAGCAGGGATTTTATTTGGGTGCACCAAGACAATGCTGGTGAACTATTTTTAATTTTCAGCACTAGAGCAGAAAATTCAATGAACTATTTTGGTTAATATGTAATTTTACCTCAGAATTGGCGGCCAATAGAGCGCTAACCCTAAATTTATGAGTGTAGCCATAGATCTTGAAAATTTGAAGACCGCCCTTCCCGAAGGCGTGGCACTCGTTGCAGTGTCCAAAACAAAACCTGTGGAAGCCATCCTGGAAGCATACCGTGCTGGACAGCGTGTCTTCGGTGAAAATCGTGTGCAGGAAATGGTTTCAAAGAATGAAATACTGCCTAAAGACATCCAATGGCATGCCATCGGACACCTTCAGAGAAATAAAGTAAAGTATATTGCTCCGTTCGTAGCCCTTATTCATTCCGTTGACAGTCTAAGATTACTTAAGACGATTGACGCAGAGGGAATCAAGTGCAACCGAACCATTGATTGCCTGCTACAAGTTCACATTGCCCAGGAAGAAACCAAATCAGGCTTTTCACAAGATGAATTGCATGAACTGATGAACGGCCCCGAACTGAGAAAATTAGAACATGTTAGCATCAAAGGGCTCATGGGAATGGCAACCCATACAGACGACCAGCAGCAAATCAGGACAGAATTCCAGACATTACACACCCTATTTTCCAGATATGATGAATTAAAAACACTCTCCATGGGGATGTCTGGTGATTTCAATATTGCCATAGAAGAAGGCAGCAATATGGTCCGTGTAGGCAGTTTGATTTTTGGAGAAAGAAAGTAAGTGCAGGCATCCTGGTAGGAGCGAACACTTGAGTTTGCTATCTACGAATTACGAATGGTTCGACTCCCTTGGCTCCACAAAGAAAAAATCTTCAGGAAACTGGAGGTTTTTTTGTTTTTTTCTCTGTAAAACAGCCAGTTACCAATTCTTCAGAAGTTCGAACTTTTGACCAATTTCTTCAAGGGAATTCAGGTTTCTAACAACTAGCCTTTAGTAGATATCTGTTTATCAGTTGATTATACGCAAAACTAAGTGTTCGAACTTTTTGAGGTATCAACTTTCCACGCCTAATTTGGTGACTACAATACCACCTATTCAATTTACCTCTTTGTTACAGTGCCATTCGGAAATCCTGCCCGCCTGCCCCAAGCAGAATTTGGTAAATAGATTACACAAAAACGATCGACCGTATGGTGGCGAAACACGATCAAATCCACTAATTGAACTACCTTATGTCGGACAAGGTTAAGAGATCAACTCTGTTGATCAAGCTGGTCTGCTTTTTTACTTTCCTCAATATATCAATTGAATTTCTTTCGGAAATAAAGGTATGCACGTAGGGCACGGTGGTCATGATTAACGCATCGACTATATCGTTTACCGAGATTTTTCTATTGGGATCGGAAAAGAACTTGTAGTAGATGCAATACGCAAGCATCTCTAAAGACTTAATCTTTTTGAGCTTTAAGGGCTCTATCTCCCTATCCTCGCTGAATAAGAATCTCACCCTCATCTCGTACAGTGCGAACCTTCGTAGAAAAAGGTTTCTATTGTTTCTAATTGTGCTCTTGATACTCATAAAGACTGGATGGTCAAGGAGTTCGGAAATTTCCTGAAAGTATTCGGACGTATATTCTTCCACACTGGAAAGACCATTTTTCACCTCAGGCATTTCCATAAGAATATCCAATGAATCAGGATTGAGCTTTTTCCCTTTGATTCTGATACCAACCGGTGAAAGCAATATTGGATTTACCGTTTCACACTTCCCAGCAACCAACTCGATCTCCTTCATAGCAAGCGGAAAATATGACATGACTACTACACAAGGAAATATGGAATAAAGCTGTTTGAATTGACCATAGAACTTAGCACTCTTGCTTATTTCATACATGGAATATGTGCTAAAGGAGAGTAAATAGTCCTCATTCGGCGGATATCTGGCCATGAATTTATTAAGCAAATCCCCCGTTTTACATAGGTCGCTTATCACATTGGTGTCCAGATAAATTAATTTGCGATTGGATAATGCGTCCATTTAACAAAAAAAACGCATAGTGAATTTGGTTCTTGAGGATGAGAATTTAGTCATTGACCTTACACAAAAACGATCACCGAATTTACATAGATATTAACTGAAAGTTCATGATTAAAGGAACCACCTATGAATGTTTATTTTTGAATTCAATAATACCATTATGTGTAAATTAAAATCGGCTTTCGCCATCACAAAATACATATACCCAATAGAGGAAACGGAATTGTTTGCACCACTGGGTTACACGTTTGATAACCCAAGGACAGATGATGAAGTGAAGATCATTATAGAGTTTTTAAATAGGTCTCTACAGGTGCGTAATGATGACCATAATAAAAGTAATAGCTGGAATTCTCTTGGGATAGTGGATCAGCTTGGTGAATTCATGGATCATGTTCATAAGACCGATGCTGGTTCGTATGCAGATGGATTTTACCAAGATAAATCAAGGAAAAAAGACAGTATAATTGAACTCCTTGCTAAATCGTGGATCATTGTGCGTTATGAAGATAAAGAAGGATTGTTTGAACAGATTAATAAGGACTCTAACAATATTTTTAAGGTAGGTTGGGGTAAATTCAACACAGAGGTTCAAAAGAACTATCATCAATTGTTATGCCTTAGCCATATCTTATCCCTATTGGCACACAATCAGCCAGGCCACTACTATGGTGAAACATTTCTCTTGACCGAAAGCTCCTTTGATCCATTTTATTCAGTGGATAGGTTTGTGCTGAATAATGTACTGGAGGATTACAAAGGAAATTGCCATATGTATCGAGTAGATGATGGGCGTAAGTCTTGGTTGTTCTGGCTGAACGGAAAAGATGCTTTGATCGGCGCCAGTGATAGGTTGCAGGAGATTTATTCAATTGATCCTGTTCAAGAAAAAAATAAGAAGGTAAGACCGAGCCAGAAGCAGTCTGTTAAACAAAAGATTAACCATATCGGCAACCATCTTCGAATGACCTACCAACATCGACTTGATCCTGAATTGCAGATTGTATTGTTGGTTGGAATAATCGAATTTTTACTAACCAGGAATCCTGACACTAACAGGTTCAATGTTGAGGATAGTATCAGTAAACAATTTAATTTAAAGTGCGCCATCGCCATCGCCAATGAAATAGAAACTCCCAACATGAATGAAATAAATGAAAAACTAAAGAACTTATATAGCCTTAGATCGGATGTGGCTCACGGTAATTATATAGGTGAAATTGGTGTAGATAAATTTGTTAACGCTACGTACTTACTATGTGACTATCTACAGAATATAATTGATACATATATTGAGAGAAAGGAGCTTATTGATTACTTGAAGGATAATTGAAGAACCTGAGTATTCGGTTAAAGATGTCTTATCGAGAAAAAGGAGGATTACAAAACTCATTCAAAAGCTTAAAATCAACATCATATCCGTGTTCAAGAAGTTCGAACTCTTGCCCATTAGCTCCACTTTAAACACAAGACTTACTTTGCGCAAGTCTTTTCGTTTTATAACAAACTAATATTCAACGATTAATGCTATACAAATGAAGCAAAGGCGAACTTAGACAACTTTTGCTAAATTTCTCATGATCCTTTTAAAACACTGAACATCTATAATTTAAAACGGGTCGAACTTCCATTAGCTAGAAGGGAATAAAAGTTAACCCAGCCTCCCTCTTTTACATCATTAACCAACCTTTACTTTGATATATAGTTGCCCTAAAGATGGGTGGAATTATAATATTTGAAGTTCTCGGTCACCTACTAATTTCCACCGAAATTTCAGATCAAAATTTCCTGTTTGATATTAGCACGCTTGCTTGTGGAGCATATGTGATCCAACTTGGTTCGGATGTTCAGAGGATAATCGTTGAATAGGTTTAGCCATCATAAACATTACGACAAAAGCAAATATTGGAAATATTTTTAGATCACGTAATCATATATTATACAACCAGTTGAACCATAAACCTCCTGTATTATAAGTCCAATATTTTTTTTTGAGATTATTTTATCTTTGTCTATCCAATAAATAATTACACGAAATGAACGACGCAAAAATCATTGTTTCTAGCCTATTAATCATTTTGGGTTTAAGCTTTCAATTTGCCTTTGCACAGAAGCTACCGAAAGCTAGTCCGGCATCAACTTTAATGTCAGAGGTTGGTCTTACAGTAATCACCATTAATTATTCCAGACCAGGAGTATGGGAGAGAACCATTTGGGGAGAACTAGTTCCCTATGACAAAGTATGGCGAACCGGAGCAGATTCTTGTACTACCATTGAATTTAGTACTGATGTTAAAATCAATGAGACTACGATAACCGCAGGAAAATATTCATTCTATACCATTCCAGGTAAAGAAGAATGGACTCTTATCATGAATACGACTACCGATGCTTGGGGTGCAGATGGTTATGATGAAAAAAATGATGTTTTAAGAATGAAGGTAAAACCTAATCCTTGTGAACATGTTGAATCAATGGAGTTTAGCATTAACAACCTTAAAATGAATAGTGCTGTTGTAACTTTAAGATGGGGAAAATTAAGCATTGGTTTTGCTGTTGAGGTAGAGGTGGAAAAGTTGGCATTGGCTAACCTTGAAGCAGAAATAGAAAAGGCAAAAAACGCTTGGAAGACCTACAGGAATGCTGCTAATTACACCGCACTAAGTGGAACCCACTTAGACAAGGGATTAGAATGGATCAACACTTCAATTGAATTGAATGGAGATAGCTGGAATAGCTACTGGATAAAAGCACATGTATTACTTGCCCGTAAAGATGTTAAAGGTGCAATAGGTGCTGCCGAAAAGGCGATTACAATGGGAGAAGCCCACAATAAGGATAAGGATGGTGTCTTTGAATATAAAGACATGCTTCAAGAAGAAATCGCTAAATGGCAGAAGCTATAGACTAGCTGGTTCAATCTAACTCTTTTGGGAAACTGTTCACCGGCCTTCATTGAAAGAAAGGAGCCAGAGTTGTTCTGTGCTATTTCTTTACCTGCTAATGTTGCATAACATAGCGGTGGGTTATACTACAAGTGCGTAGCTGAGAATGAATATAATCTGGAGTTAATGCGGCTGAGTGAACAAGAACATATGTTACATCCCTGGCTTGGAGTTCCATGGATGACCACCTGGTTAAGAAAGGATATTGAACAACCTAAGGGTTTAAGACAAGGTTAGAGGTCCTATAAATTTGAAATTCGCCAGTATTTACATATTCAAAATCAACCCCAAATCTTCATGAAAATAGTTCGAACTCTCACCCATTAGCCCCAATCAGGAAAGCAGCTCCCTACAAGTTTATACGAACTTGCGAATGGAGTTTCCGAAGGATTTGAGATATCCAATGAACCATGATGCACTGTCATGCCTTGGAATTCACAACCCTCAGAGGGCAGGCTCTATTTATGATCTTTTCAGTTCGATTAATTGATAAACCACAACCTGCCGATAGATAGGTTGGCAGATTCGTTTGGTTAGCAATTCGGTGATAACACAGGAGATAGATGTATTTGGCTTATTAAGAGTTTAAGTTAATTTTGAGCTCATGAAACGAGCTGTATCAGATACCTGTCAAACAAGAACAGCATAAGAAGCCAGTTCCACTGCGTCGTCCCAAGGCTTTGGCGTAGCACGGTCTGACCGAACTGAAAAAATTTGAATATAAACAGATGAACACAATCCTTCAATTTACCAATGCGAGCATTTTCCAGAGAGAACACCTGGTGCTTTCTGAAGTTTCCTTTACAGTAAAACAAGGTGAATTCGTTTACCTGGTTGGGAAAACAGGAACTGGTAAATCCAGCTTGCTAAAGACCCTTTATTGCGACCTTCCACTTACGGAAGGAGAAGGGTCGATTGTGGAATATAATCTTAGAAAGATAAAAACACGGGAGATCCCTCACTTACGAAGGAAACTGGGAATTGTGTTTCAAGATTTTCAATTGCTCACTGACCGATCCGTAGGAGAAAACTTGATTTTCGCCATGAAAGCTACCGGCTGGAAAGACAAAAAGGAGATCAAGGTTAAGGTTGAAGAGGTACTGAGCAAAGTTGGACTAGCTGAAATGGGGAATGAGATGCCCTACCAAATATCAGGCGGAGAACAACAGCGTGTGGCCATTGCCCGTGCCCTGGTCAACAACCCTCAGGTAATATTGGCAGATGAGCCCACCGGTAATTTGGACCCGGAAATCTCGGAAGATATTGTACGCCTACTCAAGGAAATAAGTGCAAGTGGAACAGCGGTGATTATTGCTACGCATGATTCTAATATCCTGAGTAAATTCCCAGCAAGAACATTGACATGTGAAGCAGGAAAGGTGATTTCTCAATCAGGAGTAACGTCCAGATTCTGAGGATAACCCAACCTAAATTCTGAACAGTACCAAATGTTCAACTGGATTCTCCATTTATTCTGAACCCCTTTTAATCCAGATCTATTACCTCAACATCAGGATGTTTTGCGCTATCAAATCGAAAATCTGAAGGAGTAGTTGGAGGGTTCGGTGTTAGCTTCAGAATTTTGTACGTATAGTTATCCCCTTCTTTCCCGACGATAACAATAGAATGTATTTGTTTTTTGGCCTTGTCTATGTACAGTTTTATGGTGTGATATGATTTCGAATCTGCATCCTCTGGAAAAAGTTTAATGAGCTGTAGCGTTTTACCATTCTTTACTTCCTCTTTTACATACTGGTACTTAAAACCTTTTTCATAGATCGTGAATATATTGGTCGGATTTAGGGCGCCTTCTTCATATTCAGGGGTCGTTACCTGAACCTCTTCCTCGTCCAACATATGGTTCCACTGCTTTTTTCCGTCACAATAAATCACCGTTCCGCTCATTTCCAGCTTGTATTGTTCCCCTTTTAAAAGCAAGCTGCCTTTCTGTGATTCATGAATATCGTCCTTTATATTGTCCATCGAATATTCAAAGTCAATTTGCACTGCGGAATAGGTTTTAGTTTTAGCGCTTACCCCGTCCAGAATTGCTTTGGCCTTCGGATCATGATCTGCTGCAGTTTGGGCATTTACACCTACGAAAGTAAAGAGCCAGAGCAGTATTGGTAACAGTCTTATTTGTGCATTCATTATTCTTCTATTTTAGGTTTATCTCCATCACTTAAATCTGAGTTTGACAAAAACTGTTCCAAGCTGTACTCATCCGGCATCAGCACCTGCCTCGCTTTACTTCCATCAAATTGACCTACGATTCCTGCCGACTCTAACTGGTCAATCATCCTGCCGGCTCGATTGTATCCAATCTTCAACCTTCGTTGCAATAAGGAAGCAGAACCCTGCTGATGGGTGACCACAATTTTTGCCGCTTCGTCGAATAAAATATCTCTATCGCCTTCATCACCAGCGTCACTGCCCCCTCCACTTTCATCAACAAATTCTGGTAACGCATGCGCATGCGGATAGCCTTGTTGGGCCCCAATATGATTGGCCACCGCCTCCACCTCTGGAGTATCTACAAAAGCACACTGTAGCCTAATGAGCTCACTTCCGCTTGAGAACAGCATGTCTCCCCGACCGATCAGCTGCTCGGCCCCAGGTCTATCCAAAATGGTGGTTGAATCAATCTTAGAGGTCACCCTAAAAGCAATTCTCACTGGAAAGTTCGCCTTGATTGTTCCTGTGATGATATTTACACTCGGACGTTGGGTCGCAATTATGAGGTGGATTCCAATGGCCCTGGCCTTCTGGGCAAGCCTCGCCAAAGGCGTTTCTATCTCTTTACCAGCAGTCATGATCAGATCTGCAAACTCGTCTACCACCACCACCAAGTAAGGCAGGTATCTATGTCCCTTGAGGGGATTGAGCTTCCTGGCCACAAATTTCTGATTGTATTTTGACAGTTCTCTTACTTGCGCATCTTGCAACAGCTTATACCGATCCTCCATTTCGATGCACAAGGAGTTGAGCGTATGTATTACCTTCTTGGTATCAGAAATAATCGCCTCCCCCTCATCTGGTAATTTAGCCAAATAGTGCTTCTCAATTTTCTTATAAAGCGTGAGCTCCACAATTTTAGGATCTACCAATATAAACTTGACCTGTGAGGGATGCTTTTTATAGAGTATAGAGATGAGTATTGTATTCAAACCAACCGACTTTCCCTGCCCCGTTGCACCAGCCAGCAAGAGGTGGGGCATTTTGGTAAGATCAGCAATTAGAATTTCATTGGTGATTGTTTTACCAAGGCCAATGGGCAACTCTGCCTCCGAATTCTGAAACTTCTCGGAAGCAATTACCGACCTAATGGATACAATTTTAGGATTGGCATTAGGTACTTCAATACCTACCGTTCCTTTGCCAGGAATGGGGGCAATAATCCTGATACCAAGAGCACTTAGACTCAGCGCAATATCATCATCAAGATTCCTGATCTTAGAAATCTTGACACCTGGTGCCGGGACAATCTCATACAAAGTCACAGAAGGCCCTACCGTCGCTTTAATCTTATCAATTTCAATATTGAAATTGCGCAGCGTATCTACAATGCGATCCTTGTTTCGCTCCAGCTCCTCTTTATCAATTTCTATATTCGATCCGCCGTGATCTTCGAGCAAATCAACCGAAGGAAATTCAAAAGAGGACAAATCCCGAGTGGGATCATAGGCCTCCATTTCTTCTTCAGGATTAATTTCAGCCGCAGGAATCTCTTCATCTTTCTCTACCTCTTCAATTTCAAGTTCCAAATCACCCTCAACCGTTTCGCTCTTTTTCTCAGGTGGCTTAGGCATCACGGCCTCTTCATCGGTATTGATTTCCAATTCCAATGAAATATTTCCGCTTGTCTCTTCAACAGTTGCTTCCTCCTCTTTTTCCACGTTGGCTGGCGTGTCAGCTCCAATCTCAATACCGGCTCCGGTCACACTCGTACCGATTGACTGTACTTCCTCTTCATGCTCCACTTCTTCACCGTCAGCAGATTTATCAAACCAATTGAGCGAGAGATTGAATGCAATAATCAGATAGGAAACAAAGGCAAACAGCAAGAAAATACCAGTTCCAATATTGCCCAACACCCCTTGCAACCAAACATCGCTCATGATTCCGAATGCACCACCCATCAAGTGATTCACCTCGTTGGACAATTGGATGGTGCTAAATACATAGCCCAATGTTATGGACAACCATATGAGCACAAAGAAAGAGTGTTTAAAAATCTTCTTGACGGGAAGCAAAGAGACCCCAAATACCATTCGTACACCTATCAGAAAAGCATTGACCACAAATAGGTATGAGGTGATTCCGAACCAACTATAGATGAACAAATGTGAAACCACAGCTCCCAATCGCCCCAGCCAGTTTTCAACCTGCACATCGGAATTGAATATGAGTCCAAAATTTTGGTCCTTCACCAGACTCATGTCAGAGCTCCAGGTAAAGAGATAAGAGGTGAAAGCAATGAGCAAATAAGGAGCGGCAAGGAAAAGAAAAAAGAGCCCTATTGTTTTCTTAAACCTCTCTTCGCGAAGAAGAGTGCTTACTAATTGAAAGAAGTTTGGCTTTTCACTTTTGGACGCTGAACGGCTTTTTCTGCGAGTCATGAGTACAAATCACGGTATTTGCAACGGATAAACCGACTTATATATCGCTAAAACTTTCAAAAATCTTGTCCATGCCGTCTTGGTCAATCTCCACATAGTCCTTGGGAATGTCAAAATAACTCTCATCAATTTCTTCTTTCACCACATTCGTAGCCACTAGTTTTAATTCATAATTGTACTTTCTTACCTGATATTCCAGCAGCACACCAGATATCTCATGAAAGGGTGTGCACCAATTTGAATTGGCAATATCAATTTCATCCGTATACCAAATACTAAACTCCTCCTTGATATTATCTTTAAATGTTACCGTTGCTTTTTTGCATTTATAGCCTGCAACCAGCTTGGTCGAATCCACAAAGTGAATCTTCATTTCCGGCAGCTCTGCATATAAGCTCTCAATCTCAGTTGAATCGACCCTCAGCGCATGCTTGTCATTCATGATCTTCACCAATTGGTAAACCGTTTTAGTCTCCGGAAAGGCCAACATCTCCGTTTGAAACGCGCCCATTGCAGCACTCAAGGACCCGGCAGTACGATCGTCCTTAAAGCGTAAGATCATTTCCGTGGGCAGGATGTTAAAGATGATGGACTGTGCATCCGTCTCGGGGTAAGTAATTTCAAATTCTATGTAACCCTCCTTAATATCTTCGTGAAAGAGCGTGTCACATCCACTTAAGAAAATGAGTAGTAAAGGAAGTAGGGATATATATAAGTGCTTCATCCCGTATGAGGGTATATCTGAAAATTTAGGAGACAAATATATTTAAATTATTTAACTATTAACAGATAGGGACCTGAGTCTGGAACGACGCAATCCTTCTATTTCACGCTTGATTAAGTGGGTCTTAATTTCGTGGGTTTCAAAAGCCACTTCAAACATTGAAATCGTTTGTTCAATATCAAAAGGCTTACATGAATACACATCGGCTGTGACCAATTGATCCGCCGGAAAAGTGTGAATACTAATATGACTTTCAGCAATCATTATAAATGCACTGAGTCCTCCCTGGTCCCAGGAGTTCAGCTTATGATCACATTTTACGATAACTGGATCGATCAACTTCCTCATTCCCAGCACCGAGACCAGCTCCTCCAAAAACCTATTTAACCGTTTCTCATCCTGAAGCATTTCACCTGAACATCCCGCACAATCCAAAGTCAAATGACTGCCCTTTAACTCCGCACGTTCTTCCATCATCCTATCGTTAATTTTCGTTCTTTTGTATGCCTTTTTTCACACCGCGATGGCTGGAAATTGGCCATGCAAAGATTGACATTTTTGAAGCGTTTTTTGGCAATATGGGGGAAAATATGGAAAAGGAGAGAAAGTTAGCCGTAGTTGCTTTGGGTGGCAACGCATTATTACGAGATAATCAAAGGGGTACCATTGAAGAGCAGGAAGCCAATGTGACAGCCACATTGATTCATATGCTTTTTCTAATCGAGGAGGGTTATGATCTTGTTATTACCCACGGCAATGGGCCACAAGTTGGCAGCCTTTTAATGCAGAATGACGCTGGAGAAGAGCTACATGGAATCCCACAAATGCCCTTGAATATATGTGTAGCTGAAACACAGGGGGAAATTGGGTTTATGATAGAGCGAATGCTTCGCAACATCCTTATCGAAAAGGGGATGGACAAGGCCATTCTCACCCTGATTACGCAAGTGGTGGTAGATGAAAAGGATCCTGCGTTTAACAATCCTACCAAGAGAATTGGACGTACCTATTCAAAAGAACAGGCGGACAAGATGGCTGCTGAAAAAGGGTGGGTTTTCAAAGAAAGTTCAAAGAGCTCGGAAGGCTGGCGCCGCGTGGTAGCATCACCCATGCCCAAGGAAATTTTTAACCGGGATACCATTGGCCGTATTGCCAGACGAGGAGCCATTGTCATAGCTGGAGGCGGTGGTGGCATTCCAGTTTACAAAGATAAAGAAGGAAAAGTAAGAACGGTTGATGCCGTGATTGATAAGGACTTCGCCTCCTCCTTATTGGCTTCGAGAATTGGTGCGGACGAGTTTTACATCCTAACAGATGTGCCCTTCGTGTACCGAAACTTTGGTGAAGATAACGAAGAAAAGATGGAGTTCATTGACAATAAAGATGGACAAACCATGCTCGATTCAGGTGCATTTGGTGAGGGTAGCATGGCACCAAAAGTGAGAGCGGCACTGTACTTCATCAACCACGGTGGTGATAAAAGTGTGATCACTGAAGCCACAAAACTCGATGATAGAAGCTGCGGGACGAAGATCACTATGGAATATGAAAACTAGAACAATCAGATAAAAATTAAAGCTATGTCAGTAAACCTCAAAAACAGAAACTTTTTAAAACTCCTCGACTTTTCTCCGGAGGAAATCAATTATTTGATTCAATTGGCGGCTGAGTTGAAAGCGGCAAAGAAATCGGGCGAAGAAACGCAAAGACTCTTAGGAAAGAACATTGCACTCATATTTGAAAAGAGCTCTACCAGGACAAGATGCTCTTTTGAAGTCGCRGCATACGATCAAGGTGGCCATGTTACTTACCTGGGGCCTTCAGGTTCTCAAATTGGCAAGAAAGAATCCATGAAAGACACGGCAAGGGTGCTGGGGCGGATGTATGATGGTATTCAGTATCGTGGATTTGGACAAGCCATTGTGGAAGAATTGGGAGCATTCGCTGGCGTTCCGGTGTGGAACGGCCTGACTGATGAATACCACCCTACTCAGATACTAGCGGATTTATTGACGATGCAGGAGCACAGTACCAAAGCTCTTAAAGACATCTCCTATTGTTATATGGGTGACGCCAGAAACAACATGGGTAACTCCCTTATGATTGGAGCGGCAAAACTGGGAATGGATTTTCGAGCGGCAGCTCCAGCCAACGTACAACCTGAAGAGAACCTAATTGTGGAGGCCAAAAAAATAGCGGAAGAAACCGGTGGGTCTATCCTGATAACGGACAACGTAGAAGAGGCTGTGAAAGGCTGTGACTTCCTTTGTACAGATGTATGGGTGTCGATGGGTGAACCAGATGAAGTGTGGGCAGAACGCATTGAATTATTGAAACCATACCAAGTCAACCAACAAGCAATGGATCTTACTGGCAATCCAGATGTTAAGTTCTTGCACTGCCTACCTGCGTTCCACAATCGAGATACACAAGTGGGAGAGGAGATATACCAAAAATTCGGTTTAGACGGACTTGAGGTGACTGAGGACGTATTTGAATCTCCTGCTTCGGTAGTATTTGATGAGGCGGAGAACAGGGTGCATACCATCAAAGCGGTGATGGTGGCGACACTAGGAGAATAACTAGTGTCGTGTCAACCATACTTTAGGGGGACCAAGTTTCGATCTTTTCCATTTTTTCCGAGTTAAAAAAACTTCCCGTAGCAAAGGCTAGGCTCCCAACGCATCAGCTGGCTCAAACACCCACTGGGTGTTCGCCCTGCCTTGAAAAAAAGAAAAACCTCTTCAACTTACCCTCACAGTACGCTCGATACGACACTAGATTCCCCATAAAAAAAATTGCGGTTGGAGTAAACAAGTCACCTCCCTTTATTGGAGCAGACCTGAATCCCAACCGCAATTTGAATCAGTTTAGTTGACTACTCAAACTGAGCCAACGTACGCTTAATAATGTCAACACAGTCGAGAAGCTGCTCTTCTGTGATAACAAGGGGTGGCGAAAAACGGATGATATCGCCGTGTGTTGGCTTGGCCAGCATACCATTCTCTTTTAGAGCAACGCATATATCCCAGGCTTCCTTACCAGCCTTGGGCTTGATCACAATTGCGTTTAGCAATCCTTTTCCTCTGACCAGTGTCACTATACCTGAATCAATTTTATTCAATTCATCTCTCAGCAACTGTCCTAGGCTCTCCGCCTTGGCAGCGAGACCTTCATCCTTCACCACTTCAAGAGCAGCTATGGCTACTTTACAGGCAATTGGGTTGCCACCAAAAGTAGAACCATGCTCTCCTGGCTTGATCACCAACATAATATCATCATTGGCAAGTACGGCCGATACGGGGAACACACCACCTGAAATTGCTTTACCCAAGATCAAAATATCTGGCTTTACATTTTCGTGATCACAGGCCAATAAGCGCCCTGTCCTTGCAATTCCAGTTTGCACTTCGTCCGCCACAAAAAGGACATTTTTCTCTCTACACATGGCCAGTGCTTTAGGAAGATATCCTTCGTCTGGAACAAATACGCCTGCTTCTCCCTGAATGGGCTCCACTATGAATCCAGCTACATTGGGATCCTCCAACTCTTTGGCCAATGCGTCAATATCATTATAAGCTATAGATACAATACCCGGAGTAAAAGGTCCGAAGTCATCACGTGCTTCAGGATCATTAGATGCTGAAATAATGGTAATTGTTCGTCCGTGGAAGTTGTTCTCACAGACAATAATTTTAGCCTGGTTCTCGGCGATGCCTTTTTTCGTGTATCCCCACTTTCTAACGAGTTTCAACGCCGTTTCAACTGCTTCAGCACCAGTATTCATCGGTAAAACCTTATCGAAACCGAAATACTCAGTCACATACTTTTCATACTCTCCAAGACAATCATTATAAAATGCTCTTGATGTTAAAGCAAGCTTTTGAGCTTGGGCCACCATCGCATCTATAATTTTAGGATGACCATGACCTTGATTTATAGCCGAGTATGCAGATAGAAAGTCATAATACTTGTTACCTTCAACATCCCATACAAATACACCTTCTCCTCTTGAAAGGACCACTGGAAGCGGATGGTAATTGTGCGCACCATACTTGTCTTCCATTTTCATTATCTCCTCTGAACTCATAGTTTCTGTAGCTAAGTCTTCCATTTTTTGATTAGTTGTAAGGTTATCTGAATACATTTAATAAAATACTGACAAACAAGTTAACGAACCATCTCCAGCCCTGATCTGGGACATCTCTATTGGATGAATTGTGAACCCTCTATCGGTGAGCGCCTTGTGAGCATGCGGGTAGCCGCTGGCCACCAAAATATCGTTGTCGAAGCCAATTGTGTTGGCTCCATACACCTCCTCTTCCGGAACCCAAATGACCTCCGCATCATCGGGAAAGCTGTTCTCGTCAAAGTACACACGAGGCGCCAATATCAATCCAGGAGCTGGAGAGCTGGCTATACTCTTTAAGTGAAGTGCATTTGAAGGAATCGGAATCTCATGCACCGTATATCCCATCGGGGCTACAAAGTCACGAAGTTGCTGTGCCGCTTCTTTGTTCGTTCTGGTACTGATGCCTACCAGATATTTATCTCCGAATTTGATAACATCTCCCCCATCCATTCGGGCTGGGGCAACCATCCTTGTAAGTTCCAATTCAACCTCAAGTCCGGCTTTAATCACATCCTGTTCACCTGTTCTTGTGTCGTGACCAGAAATGGTCAGCAATCCTTTTCCGTCGCAAACAACCACTTGGTCCTCAACGAAGCAGCAATCAGGGTAGTTATTATCTGTTGGAAGTTCCTTCACCTCCACTCCAAACGTACGCAATGAATTGACGTAGGTATTGTGTTGTCTTTTGGCCTCATCAACGTCGGAAGGCCCTGTTCCAAAATATACTGACACTGCCTGATCAAATGTATCTGCAATCCCCCGCACTATYGCTCTTTTCTTATCACTCATTCTCCTATAWTTTACAATTCTGAAATTCTGRTTATTTCAGATAAATCCTTCTTACTTTTGTSGTCAMATTTTAAGCASTACAAAATTASTAGTTAAACTGATTTCCCCCAAACATATTTTATCTATTTGACGGTCGATGGAGCTGGAAAAAAATCTACAAGAAAMRGCGMGTGAAGGYTTGGCTAAATTGTTTAACGCCACWYTCCCTRCAAACAAAATCAATCTTCARAAAACCAGGAGTGATTTTGAAGGGGATGTCACCATCCTTACTTTTCCWTTTGCTTCAMTMGCYAAAAAATCACCGGAGGAGACCGGCGATTTACTWGGAGSCTACCTTTTGGAGCAAAGCAGCCTGGTAACMAGCTACAATACYGTTAAAGGMTTTCTGAATTTRCAGATTAGCGATGCGTWTTGGGTGGAATTGCTATCSAGTATYTCCAAAGAAGCTTCATATGGARTRGYCAAGGAAKCWACAGGCAAAACGGTWATGGTTGAATATTCTCAACCCAATACCAATAARCCCTTGCATCTGGGCCACCTTAGAAATAACATGCTGGGGTTCTCGCTTTCAAACATCTTAAAAGCAAATGGACATAAGGTCATCATGGCCAATATCATCAATGATCGGGGGATTCATATCTGCAAGTCCATGTTGGCCTGGGAGAAGTGGGGCAATGGTGAAACTCCAGAATCTTCAGGACTCAAGGGTGATAAAGTGGTTGGCAAGTATTACGTAGCATTCGACAAACATTATAAGACCGAGATCAAGGAACTCATGGAAGGCGGAATGAGTGCCGAAGATGCTGCCAAAAATGCGCCTTTGATTTTGGAGGCACAGGAGATGCTACAGCGCTGGGAGGCTAACGACCCGGATACCAGATCACTATGGAAGCGAATGAATTCCTGGGTGCTCAGTGGCTTTGATGTCACCTATGAAAATCTGGGTGTCACTTTCGATGAGGTGTATTATGAATCCGACACCTATATCTTAGGCAAGGACCATGTTGCCAAAGGCGTTGAACATGGAACGTTCTATCAAAAAGAGGATCAATCTATCTGGTGTGACCTATCACAAGACAAGATGGACCCCAAACTACTACTGAGAGGTGATGGTACTTCGGTTTATATCACACAAGACATCGGTACGGCCATTAAACGCTTTGAGGACTATAAGCTGGATCAACAGATATATGTGGTAGGAAATGAACAAATTCACCATTTCAAGGTGTTGTTTTCGATCTTAAAGAAAATGGGCTACGCCTGGGCAGATTCCAATTTTCATCTCTCTTACGGAATGGTGGAGCTGCCGGATGGAAAAATGAAATCACGTGAAGGCACCATTGTCGATGCTGATGATATCATCGATGAGATGGTACGGACAGCTAAGGAGCTTTCTGAAGAACTGGGCAAACTTGGGGAGCTTGATGCTGAAGAACGAGAGCGGTTGTATAATCTGATTGGACTTGGAGCGCTCAAATACTTCCTACTGAAAGTAGATCCCAAGAAAACGATGTTATTCAATCCCAAGACATCTATTGACTTTGCAGGAAATACAGGCCCTTTTATTCAGTACACCTACACTCGAATCAGATCACTATTGCGAAAGGTAGGTTCCAACCAGAACCTGACCTACGGGGAGGATTATAAGCTGGAAGATAAGGAGCGCGAATTGATCAAACTCATCAATGAGTATCCTGCGGTAATTAAGGATGCAGGTGCATCCATGTCCCCGGCCCTTGTAGCGAACTACGCCTACGAATTGGCTAAGAGTTTCAACAACTTTTACCAGGGGCTGCCCATTCTGAAGGATGTGACACCAGAGACAACGGCGTTTAGAATAAATCTGTCGAACGAAACAGGAAAAGTCATTCAATCTGCTATGTTGCTGTTGGGTATTGAATTGCCTGATCGAATGTGATGCATAACACAGGGATAGCTCAGCGTTCATCCCTCAATAATTTCGTATCTTTGCATCCCTTCTGAAATTATTTATACAAATCACATTTATAGAAGATGTTTGAAAATTTAAGTGACAAATTTGACCGCGCGTTCAAGATCCTAAAAGGTCATGGAAGCATCACCGAAATCAACGTTGCAGAAACGCTGAAGGAGGTACGTCGTGCCCTCATTGATGCAGATGTCAATTATAAGATTGCCAAAGATTTCACAGAGCGTGTAAAGCTCAAAGCACTTGGAGAAAATGTGCTGTCTGCTGTTGAGCCAGGACAACTGATGATTAAAATCACCAGGGATGAATTGGCCGAGTTGATGGGAAGCACCAATGCGGAAATCAACCTTTCGGGAAATCCCAGTATCATCCTCATTGCCGGACTCCAAGGATCAGGTAAAACAACCTTCTCAGCCAAACTGGCTTCCTACCTCAAAACGAGAAAAAATAAAAAGCCACTCTTGGTAGCGTGTGATATTTATCGCCCTGCTGCAATAGACCAACTTCATGTAGTCGGTGAACAGGTTGGAGTGGATGTCTATTCTGACAAAGAGAATAAAGATGCGGTTTCCCTGGCTCAGAAAGGAGTTGCACAAGCCAAAGCCAATGGCAATGATGTTGTCATTATCGATACCGCAGGCCGTTTACATGTTGATGAGAAGATGATGGCTGAAATCTCGGCTATCAAAAAGTCTATCAACCCTACGGAGTCGCTTTTTGTAGTGGATGCGATGACCGGTCAGGATGCTGTAAACACCGCAAAAGCGTTTAATGAGCAGATCAATTATGACGGTGTTGTATTGACCAAGCTTGACGGTGACTCTCGTGGTGGTGCCGCGCTGTCTATCAAGTCAATCGTCAATAAGCCCCTTAAGTTTATTGGAACGGGCGAAAAGCTGGATGCAATCGATGTCTTTCATCCGGATAGGATGGCGGATAGAATCCTGGGAATGGGTGATGTTGTTTCTCTTGTTGAACGTGCCCAACAGCAGTTCGACGAAGAGGAGGCTCGGAAGATGCAAAAGAAGATCGCGAAGAATCAATTCAACTTCGACGACTTCCTAAAGCAGATACAACAAGTCAAGAAGATGGGTAATTTGAAAGACCTTGTTGGGATGATTCCAGGTGCGGGCAAGGCTTTGAAGGATGTTGAAATCGATGACGATGCTTTTAAATCTATTGAGATCATCATTGGCTCCATGACCAAGGAAGAACGCGCTTATCCTCCTATTATTAACGGAGCGAGAAGAAAGAGAATTGCAGCAGGAAGCGGAACCACCGTAGAGGACGTCAACAAACTCATCAAGCAGTTCAATGATATGAGCAAAATGATGAAAATGATGACCGGAGGAGGTGGAAGAGCGGCTATGCAACGGATGAAAGGCATGATGCCGAATATGTAGGTTCGCTGGGGCTTACGGTATTTTGCTCGCTGGCGCTTACGGTATTTTGCTCGCTGGCGCTCACGTTATTTTGCTCGCTGACGCTCACGTTATTGTGTTCGCTAAGGCTCGCGATATTGTGTTGGATAGCGCCATAGCCTCTTATTCGCTAAAGATGGGCGGATCTATCACCTAACAGGAACTGAATAGCCGTTGAATCAAAAAACACCATCGAACTCAGCTGAATTAACAGTAATTTTCCACTGAATTACAAAGACAGGTTTTCATGACAACTCAGACAACATTTCAAATACTAGACGGAAAAAAGACCTCTGCTGACATCAAAGCAGAATTGGCCCTGGAGGTTGAAAAAATAAAGGCAGAAGGTGGCGTGATCCCTCATCTTGCGGCCGTATTRGTRGGTGACGACGGAGCAAGTCAAACCTACGTCAACGCAAAAGTGAAAGCTTGTGAAACAATCGGCTTTAAATCTTCTCTTTTCAGATTTGACGCCTCCATCTCCGAAGAAGAATTGTTGGCCAAGATCGCTGAGCTAAACAACGATCCTGAACTTCATGGATTTATCGTGCAGCTCCCCTTACCAGATCATATTGACGAACAAAAAATCACAGAGGCTGTAGCACCAGAAAAAGATGTAGATGGTTTTCATCCTGAAAATGTGGGGCGCATGGCGCTTGACCTGCCTACCTTTATTTCTGCGACGCCTTTTGGTATTATGCAGTTATTGGAACGATATAACATTGATACAGTAGGCAAACATTGTGTCGTTATCGGACGAAGCCACATCGTAGGATTGCCCATGAGCATCCTCATGGCCAAAAAAGCAGAGCCTGGAAATTGTACCGTAACCCTGTGTCACAGCCGTACTAAAAACATTAAGGACTTTACCCTCAACGCAGATATTATCATCGTGGCCCTAGGCAGTGCCGAGTTTCTGACTGCTGATATGGTCAAAGAAGGTGTGGTGGTGATCGACGTTGGTATTACCCGGGTGAAAGATGAAACCAAAAAGAACGGATACCGCCTGGTCGGGGATGTCAAATTCGACGAGGTTGCTGCTAAAAGCTCTTATATCACTCCAGTACCAGGAGGTGTAGGCCCCATGACAATTGCATCCTTGCTCATGAACACGCTCACGGCGGCTAAACGAGTAACTGACTAAGTAAAGGTCGATCAGGTCAGCTTCTACCCAAGCGCCAAAAGTCTGAAGAAGATGGATTCCTCACTCAACTCAAAGGCGTTAGAGCAAGAATAGCGTTTTAAGTAATTGTCCTTAATAGAACACCGATGACGCGGATCGAACTGATAACCACGAATTTTTATCGTGTTCCGCTAAAATCTCAAATGCTTTACGGAAGTTCCCTTGTTTCTTAGCTCATGACAGGCATCAATTCCAACCTGTAAATGCTGATTGAGATATTGGTCACTCACCTTTTTATCACTCGCAGCTGTTTTAATACCTTCAGATATCATTGGCTGATCTGAGACCAGCAACAGTGCACCCACTGGAATTTCATTCACAAAACCGGCTGTAAATAAGGTGGCCGTTTCCATGTCGATGGCCATGCTACGGGTTTTTCTTAGGTACTCTTTAAATTCCGAATCATGCTCCCAAACTCTCCTGTTGGTGGTATAAACAACCCCTGTCCAATAGTCTTTATTTCTTTTGCGAATAGTAGTGGATACTGCCTTCTGCAGATTAAAAGCAGGCAGAGCTGGCACTTCAGGCAAAATATAACTGCTGGAAGTCCCCTCCCCTCTAATGGCGCCAATTGGTAAGATCAGATCACCTAACTTATTCTTTTTCTTTAGTCCGCCGCATTTCCCTAAAAACAGCACCGCTTTAGGCTTAATGGCGGTGAGCAGATCCATTATCGTGGCAGCATTGGGACTCCCCATTCCAAAATTGATAATGGTGATTCCATCCGCACTGGCGCTTTCCATAGGTTTATCCTTTCCCATAACCTCCACACCGTGCTTCTCAGCAAAAAGATTGACATAATGGCTAAAGTTGGTGAGCAAGATGTACTTCTCAAAATCCTTTAACTTTCTTCCAGTATATCTGGGTAACCAGCCCCTTACAATGTCCTGTTTCGTCTTCATATCTATATAAATATAGTGCGAAAATACACGATTTAATGGAGGAGGCCGAATGCAGGGCATTTCTCCCCCCGATGCCTGTCACCTATCTTACAATCGTAGTCCTTTAAAATTTGTATTTTTGCGCGTATCTAAAGAATGATGAAGCGAAACGAGCCTGAACATAGACATGACACACTGGAACATGACTATTGGCGAGTACCATGTGACCGTTAAAAAATCAATGACAGACACATGAAACTGAAAACTGACACTATGAAAAAACTTTTACTCTTCCTTATTACTGCCTCAATTGGAACTTTAGGCTTCGCTCAATGCGACGACCTATTCATCTCAGAATATGTTGAAGGCTGGTCGAACAATAAAGCGATTGAGATTTACAATCCTACAGGTTTGGCTATCAACATGACCGGCTATAGCCTGGTAAGATTCAGAAACCAGGATTTGCAACCTTCAACGGCCTTAGAGCTGTCTGGAATGCTGCAACCTTATAGCACCTATGTGGTGGTTCTTGACAAACGAGATACGGCCGGCATCGGATTTGAAGCACCTGTCTGGGATGATCTACAGGCAAAAGCTGACCTCTTTGCCAACCCATCTTATAATAATGGAAAAGAAACCATGTACTTCAATGGTAACGATGCTATGGCACTCCTCAAGAATAGTGGGGGAACCATTGTTGATTTATTGGGTGTCATTGGTGATTTAGCCAATCCTGATGGATGGGGATTTTTCGGGACAGATACTGCGGGCAATTCGCTCTATATAACCAAGGACCATACGCTTAAAAGAAGAGCCAGTGTACAGTCGGGTATTGAAAATCCGCCTACTAGCTTCGATCCTTTGGTTGAATGGGATTCGCTGCCTGCGAATACTTTTACGGAGTTAGGCGCTCATATTTCGGCTTGTGATCCAACCGGTGTTGACGAATTTTCTTATTCACGATCCAGTAAATTATGGGTATTCCCCACGCCTTCCACAGATGGGTTTGTGCAAATTAGAACCAACCATGATATTGATCAAATCGAAGTGTACAATATAATGGGCCAGAAGCAATTGAGTGAGACTTATAGCTCGGTGAGAACCAATAAACTTTCGCTAGAGCTAAAAGATCTGAATACCGGGCTCTATTTTGTCAGCGTCACTTTCGCGAATGGCGATAAAGTCACCAAGCAGGTTATCCTGAAGTAGAATTAGAGTTTATGGTGTTGTTTGTTAGATAGACATCATAGATTTTCAAATTTTTGTTTGAGATGACGTTGCTCCGTAAAGCCGGTACTGTACTCCTTTTAATATGTTCCGTTCATTTTGCGATTGCCCAGCAGGGTGACATAACGGGAGTGCTCGTTGACGGAGTAACCGGCGAACCAATGGTTCGAGCCGCAGTTCTGATTGGTCCGGGTGTAGGTACGCTAACTGATTTTGATGGAAATTTCAGAATCACGGCCGACTACGGTACCTACACGCTCACTGTTTCTTACGTTGGCTTTGAGCCATTTACCCAAGAGATCATACTGGATCGCAAGCTGCTTGTACTCAAAAACATTAAACTCAAAACAAAGCAACTCAGGGAGGTGCAAATCGTAGCGGACGTTGCTCGGGAGCGAGAAACCCCGGTTGCCTTCACCAATATTTTGCCTGCACAAATTGAAGAAGAGCTTGCTTCTCAGGATCTTCCCATGATTCTGAATTCAACACCCGGTGTTTATGCTACCAACCAGGGTGGTGGTGATGGAGATGCACGTGTCACTATCCGAGGTTTTAGCCAGCGAAACATTGCCGTAATGATTGACGGCGTACCTGTGAACGACATGGAAAACGGAAGGGTGTTTTGGTCCAATTGGTTTGGATTGGATGCCATTACCCGAAGCATACAGGTGCAAAGAGGCCTGGGTGCTTCTAAAGTTGCCATCCCTTCTGTTGGAGGTACGATGAATATCTTAACCAGGGGAATTAATCAAAAAGCCGGCGGTTCAGTAAAACAAGAAATTGGAAATGATGGTTTTACAAGAACTTCGTTGGGACTGACGTCTGGTAAATTAAAAAATGGATGGGGATTCGTAGCCACAGGCTCCTTTAAGCAAGGGAACGGCTGGGTCGATGAGAATTTCACGAGAGGTTGGTTTTACTATGCAAAGATTGAGAAGAAGGTAAACAAGCATCTGTTCAGCCTCAGTGCATACGGCGCCCCACAAAGGCACGGTCAAAGATCATTTAAGCGAAGTATCGGTGTTTATGATGAGCAAACTGCACTTAATTTGGGTATCAATACCTTGTTTATTCCAGAGTATGGTTTGAGGTATAACCAACACTGGGGTGAGTTAGAGCGATATAAATTGGACGAGGCAGGAAACAAAACCAATATCTCCAAAGAGAACTTCAACACCAGACAGAATTACTTCCACAAACCACAAATTACACTTCGAGACTTTTGGGCCGTCAATGATAAACTCTATATTTCTAATATCGCTTATCTGTCCATTGGCAATGGAGGAGGTACCAGGCTTGACCAGACGCTGGATAAAGAGGAGGATTTCGATCCCATTACCGGGCAGTCCAATCTTCAACCCATTTATGATGCCAATACGGGATATGCTTTCGTCCCTACCCTGTTTGTTCCAAATGACCCAACCATTATCAACAGTATCAGCAATACGGAACATGCGGCGACTAACTTTGTCAAGTCAAGCATCAATAATCATTTTTGGTATGGGTACTTGGCAAGCATCACGTACAAACCGAATGAGCGATTCACGTACTCTGGAGGCTTGGATTTCAGAAGTTACAAAGGAGAGCACTATCGGGAGGTTTATGACCTGCTGGGCGCCGATTATACCATAAATACGGACAATTCAAATAACCCCAACGCTGCCAAAAGAGTGGGTGACAAAATTGATTTCCACAACGACGCATTTGTAAAATGGGGAGGAATCTTTGGACAATTAGAATATAAATCTGGCCTTTGGAGTGGATTCCTTAATATATCCGGAGCAGTTTCTGCCTATAAAAGAAAAGATTACTTCCTACCAAAACAGGTAACGGGCTCATTCGCCACCGTCGGATACGGCTTTAATGGAGTAGAAGCTATCCCTGATACCTTAGTGGAAAATGGGGTTACCTATGTACCAACCTCAGCGGGTTTAGAATTTCAAGAAAGTGATTGGAAAACAATCCCTGGTTTTACGATTAAAGGCGGTGCGAATTATAATTTCACTGAACAAATGAACGTCTTCTTTAATCTTGGCTATCTGTCCAGAACGCCTAGATTTGCCAATGTATTTGACTTCAGCAATCGCTTCTTTGTGGAGATTGAAAATGAACTCATCAGAGCCGTTGAGTTGGGATACTCCTACAGGAACAGGAAATTTGCTTCGAACCTAAACACCTACTATACCTCCTGGAACAATCGCCCTGTGACGCGCGGAATTGCGGTTCCGTTTCCAGACGGAATCCGCATTGCAAATATCAATGGAATGGATGCCATTCATATGGGTATGGAAATTGATTTCGTGTACAAGATCACTCCTAAACTATCCGTTGAAGGTGTTATTTCTTTTGGCGATTGGACATGGAACTCGTCAAAGGATTCGCTCACGTTCAAAGATGAAAAAGGGAATCTGGCTACTGAAGATGGTACCGCGACTGGAAAGGTTATTTTTGCGAGTTTTGATGCAACCGGAGTTCACGTGGGCGATGCGGCCCAAACGCAATTGGGTGGAAGTGCCCGATATGAAATCATTAAGGGCCTTTATATTAAATCCAGGATTACTTTTTTTGCAAGGAATTGGGCGGACTTTGATCCTGTTTCCTTAAGCGGTGATGATGCACGCCGTGAGTCATGGCAATTGCCTAATTACGCCTTGGTGGATGTACATATGGGTTACAGTCATAAAGTAGGCGGTATGTGGTTCAAATGGAAAGCCTCCGTGCTAAATGCCGGTAATGCCATCTATTTGTCAGATGCCCAGAACAATGAAAATAGGGCATTGTTTATTGACCCACAGAATTTGAACTTTGACGCTGCTTCGGCAGGCGTATTTTACGGCCAAGGAATCAGATTCAACACCTCCTTAAAGATCGAATTTGGTCTAAAAAAGAAGAAAAAACCAACGGAACCAGAAAACTAGCACTAAAATCACCAAAATGAAAAACACGCTACTCGCAGGTATGCTAACCATTTGCATGCTGCCTAATGTACAGGCTCAAACAGATATTGCCGATGCCAGAACCATGGCAATCGGAACTACCGTAACCATTACGGGTATCGTCACCAATGGGCCAGAGCTCGGAACGATTAGGTATATGGAAGATTTGTCTGCAGGAATTGCCATCTTTGACAATTCTTTATCCGCAGTACTTAGAGGAGATAGCATTACCGTTACGGGGGATATTTCAGACTTCAACAATCTCCTGGAAGTCAGTAGCGTCACTTCACATACCGTACTTTCTTCGGGCAATGTGCTACCGACGCCACAACTTATCACTCCTTTCCAAATGAGTGAAAGTGTAGAAGCCGAATTGGTGCAAATAGACAATGTAGTGTTTGACCTTGGAGGAAGTATCTTCTCAGGAAATACCAATTATAGCTTTACCAGCGGAGGTGAAACGGGTGAGTTGCGAATCATGGGAGGCACTGACCTTGAAGGCACCTTAATCCCTATTTCTCCAGTGAGCGTGGTAGCACTCCAATCTCAATTTAGTACCACCTACCAGTTGATTCCACGGGACCTGAATGATATTACGCAATCATCTGCCCTCTTTCTAACAACTTCTATGGATGTTTCGAATATTACAACAACCAGTGTTGATTTATCCTGGAGCACCAACGCCACTTCGAACACCMATGTRAAATACGGGCTCACCTCTAGCTTTGAGTTGGGTGTRGTCAATGATGTKGCTTCTGTAACCAACCACACCATCACACTACCAGGCCTAACAGCTGCTACSTTCTATTTTGTTCAAGGATTCTCAGTWTCAGGAACAGACACCGCCTTTTCAGCCTCCAAGATGATCTCCACAGAGTCGAACTCGTCGGGAAAAATTGTGGTGGTTTTTAACAATTCAGTAGACCATTCAGTGGCTACCATCTCACCTGCAGTTGGGAACGGTCTTTTTCAGGATACGATCATCTCTATGATTGAAAGGGCACAATCCACACTTGATATTTGCGTCTTTAACTGCAATAATGTGAACATCGTTAATGCGATCAACACAGCCTTTCAAAACGGTGTTGTTGTGAGATATATTACGGACATAAATACGGCAAACCTTGCGCTTTCTAGCATGGATCCTGGAATCGATGTACTCAAAGGAAATTCAGTTGGCCTCATGCACAATAAATTTGTGGTGGTAGATAGAGATGATGTGAACAACTCATGGGTATTAGGCGGATCCACCAACTGGACCACCAACAATTTGTTATTTGATTTTAACAACATTGTAATGGTTCAGGACCAAGCTATAGCCAAGGCATATACGATAGAGTTTGAAGAAATGTGGGGAAGTAGCGGACCTAACTCCAACTTCCTATTGGCTAAATTTGGATCCACCAAAACTGACAATACCCCCCATAACTTTAGGGTTGGCGGCAGAGATATGGACGTCTATTTTTCTCCTTCGGATCAACCAACCAATGCCATTGTTAGCTTCATGGCCACCACAGATGCTTCCCTGGAATTTGCCATTCTGTCGTTCACCAAAAATGAAATTGGTGCTGCAGTAGCAAGTGCTCACAACGCTGTTGGCGCGGGAGTCAGAGGCGTAATGGAGAGCATCAGTGATCAGGGAGAAGAATTTACCTGGCTTACTGGTACCGTAGGTGTTGACCTGCTCTCTCATCAAGGAGTTACCTACTCCATTCACCATAAATATGCAGTTGTTGATGCCAATTTATCAACCTCYGACCCAACAGTGCTCACGGGATCTCACAACTGGTCCACTTCTGCCGAAACCAAGAATGATGAAAACACCATGATCATTCACGATGAGGAGATCGCGAATCACTTTCACCAGGAATTTAACAACCGGCATTGTGAACTTAATGTAGCCTGTACCGTTGGAATAGACGAACTTGASGCTGTTCATGATCTCTCTATTTATCCCAATCCGAATAATGGAACCTATAGCATAGGATTTACACTGGTGGAAGCATCCGAAGTTAGCGTGCGAGTGCATGATATGTTAGGGCGCATTGTTCACACAGAAACATTTACCGGCATGCCGGGACAGAACACCTTATTATCCTCTTCAGATCTAGGCTCAGGTGCCTATATTGTGGAGTTGAGCATCAACGAGAAGGGCTCGTTTCAACCGCTGATTATCAAATAAAGACACTCGTGGGGTACTATGAAACTCAAAAGAATTTAATCTAAACGAGTAGTTTATTGTATAACAATTGAGATTAAGAAGGAGACAGTAGTGCGAAAGATTGCAATAACCCGCTAGGGWAYGCGTTCGRTTGTACATTCRACAATGARATTTTCTGAATTAGGATTACATGACCAGTTGCTAGAAGCGCTGGGTTACATGAGTTTCGAGAAAGCCACTCCGATACAGAACCAGGCTATTCCCCAAGTAATAAATGGCAAGGATTTGATCGCTTGTGCCCAAACGGGGACAGGGAAAACGGCCGCTTTCGTACTGCCTATCCTAGACTATCTTTCAAACAATCCCGGAGAGGGTATCAAGGCCCTCATTGTGGTACCTACCCGAGAGCTGGCCCTACAAATTGAAAAAGAGATTCAGGGCTTTGCCTATTTTCTCAACCTTTCTTCTTTGGCTATTTATGGAGGTGGAGATGGCATCAATTTCTCCGACCAAAAGAAGGCCCTGGTTGAGGGAACGGACATCATCGTGGCCACTCCCGGAAAGCTGTTGGGTCATATGAATCTGGACTACGTAGACTTTTCAAACTTGAAATTCTTGGTGCTGGACGAGGCTGATCGCATGCTGGATATGGGATTTATTGAAGATATCCAGAAGATCATTGACGCATGCCCTAAAGAGCGGCAGAACCTGATGTTCTCGGCCACCATGCCCTCTAATATCAAACAATTGGCGAGCAAGATGCTCACCGACCCTTTTGAGATTACGATTGCCCTCTCTAAACCTGCTGCAGGCGTACTACAGGCTGTATACCTGGCTTACGAGAATCAGAAAATCGGATTGATCGATAGCCTTTTGGGTGACAAAGAAGAATATAAAAGCATCCTCATTTTCAGCTCTACCAAGAAGAAAGTATTTGAGATTGTTCAGGCACTTCGTGTGAAAAAGTATGATATTGATGGTATCTCCTCTGATCTGGATCAACAAAAACGGGAAGAGGTATTGATGAATTTCCGCTCTAAGCGTACCCGAATATTGGTCGCTACTGACGTGTTGAGCCGGGGGATTGACATCAAAGACATCAACCTGGTAATCAACTTTGATGCACCCAATGATGCAGAGGACTATGTGCACAGAATTGGCCGTACGGCAAGGGCAGATACCACAGGTGTCGCGCTCACGCTGATCAACCCTGAGGACATGTACAAGTTCAAGCGCATTGAGGACCTCATAGAAAGGGAAGTGACCAAAGTGAATGTACCGGCAGAGCTAGGAGAATCACCGACATGGAACCCCAAGGCAATGCCGCGAGGCGGACGCAAGTTCGGCAGCAAAAAGCCTGGAAGGAAGTTTAGCAAGCGGAGATAATATCAATTTCTGTAGCCACAATTGGCACCTGCACTTCTCAGCTTCTTGAGCTTATCTCTGGGGCACCCCGTAATAAAACCTGAACAAGGAGTTAGAGAGGCCTAATCACCACTTAGGCTTACCCACTGTTGTCAGAATGATAAACACCGAATTTCAAATGAAAAATGTAAAAGTTGTTTATCGGCACGTTAGCAACTCTTTCGATTGAAGAATCAATCATGCATCCCCAAAAATCACTTTTTAATTTTTCATTTGATATTTGATATTTCACTTTGAACATTACATATATTTATTGATGTCCCACTAGATGAGCGTTTAGTAAAACTAGGTGCTAAGAAAGGAGACCCTACATTTGTACGTATTTTTAAAGAAGAGTCTAGGCTAGAAGTGTGGATACGACCCAAGTCGGAATATGTATTGCTAAAAGAGTATGTTATCTGTGCCTATTCAGGGCATCTTGGTCCAAAGTTGAAGGAGGGCGACAAACAGTCTCCAGAAGGGTTTTATAAGGTCAAGAAACACCTACTCAATCCAAATAGTAA
>JAESRW010000282.1 GCA_016764395.1 Flavobacteriales bacterium | reverse complement strand
AGTTCCTGTATTGATAAAGTCTACAGCGTAGTTGATACCCGTACATCCAGGAGCATTGGTTGAGAAGTCAGCCGTTGGCGTCTGGTTAATGGTGAAATTCACGGTATCACTGGCAATACAACCAAACTGATTGGTAACGGTATGTGTCGTCGTTATAGGTGCATCTGTCAGGTATATTACCGGAGCAGGGTTTTCGATATTCGATGAAGCTGGAAAACCGAGTAAGCCGAAGTCCCAGGCGTGTGATACACCCGGTCCAACAGTGCCCAGGTTAGTGAATGAGACAGTATCTCCAGCACATTTAGACATGGAAGTCGCCGAGGAAGTATATGTGGCTAGTGGGAGGGAGTTGATGGTGATAACTTTGCTCGTGTCTACCGAACATCCACCTGGCCCTATAATCGTAAGCTGTACAGTTTTTGCTCCGGGTGTTGTATAAGTAACTCCTATTGGATTAGCAGCAGTATCTTGAGCAAGGGAAGACACAGAGCCTGCGCCAAAATCCCAATTATATCGATAACTTGGTTTAAATGGCTGGACACTGTAAAAGTTCACTCCTTCTCCCACACAGGCAGGGGCACTGGCAGTAAAATCAGCCGTAAAGTCAATCACGTAAAGGCAGAATGCACGCACCTGCTGGCCATTAATGGCGCAAAAATCATCGCGCACAGTAACTGTAAAGCAATACGGCTGTGAACGTACATCTCCAACACCGGGACTAAAATCAAAAGTGCCTGTAGGCCTGACCAATGAAGGACAACCGCCTGCTGTGCTGAACGAGTTAAAGAACGGAACTGTCGCTGCAGTAGTTGTCATGGTTACACATTGTCCGGCATCAGTATCAAAACTATTCGTGATAAAAGTGTAGATGCAGCCTTCAGGTATGGTATCAAAATAAGTGTTCGTGCCATTGATTCCATCCATAGAAGGTAAGGCATCCGGCCCCACCAAAACAGATACTTGAATATCGCGTTCCACACTTCCAATCAAAACGCCACCACGGTATTCTTCAACCAGGATAGCCATCACAGTTACGTCAATGGCGGTGGGGAGCATGCACACATCTCCCGTGGCAGGGTCAATAGTAACAGGTGGAGACGAGATAAGAGGTTGCGTGGCGGAATAGGGGCCTATGTATGTAACAGGGGTGGTAGCATTTCGCAACGGTGTAATTAGGGAATACGCTAAGGAATCACCATCGATATCCACGGCTCCGTTGTTGAAGCAAAATGCTTCATTGATATAAATAAAGGCTGCCGGATCATTGGCGAAAGAAGGAGCATTGTTGTACGGAAAAATGGTGTTGTTAAGTGTGGAAAATACATACATCGGACCACTCGGACCAGTGGTAATGGCACCATTTCTGGCATTGTATTCAGAACTAAAAACCCAATCAGTTTCTTTTGAAGGCAATGTAATTGTAACTGTATAGTCCCACCTAGCACGGCCTTCTGTGGGACCGCCGGTGCAGGTAGAAGTGGCAGTTAGGCATAACGGGACTATTTCTCCTAAATTGACTCCAGGTGCAACGGTGTTAAAGTTAGCGCCCGCATTCGCCGAAGATGCATTGATGATAGCGGTCGCAGTTGGGATTGCACCTGCAAGTCCGGCACAATCGCGATAGAAGGTGAAGGTAACATCATAGTCCAATCCGTTATTGCCAGCTTCAACATAAGTGATTTGTCCGCCTGCAAGGTGAGTTGCCCTCACGTCAGCTGACGAGATCATCATTACTACAGACAACAAAGAGGAAATGAAAAGTCCTCTAAAAGTCGTTTTTTTCAATATTGAACAGCAAGCAGATGCCGTATGTATCAAGTTGTTTGAGATCGTACTCATTGCTAATAGTGTTGTATCCGTCTGGTTTGTTCCAGTGGAAAATAGTGGTTATTAATAAATGTTATTCTAAAATTATTCTATGTGAAGATATCCGCCCGGTTGATGAGGTAATCTTGGCCAAATAAATTCCACCTGGCAGTTCGCCAAGCTTAATTGAAATCGAGGTATTGGTAATCTGCGTTTTGGTCAGAATTACTTTCCCTGTAAAGTCATATACCATCAAATCCCACTGGAGATTAGATCCATGATGCTCAATCCAAAGTACATCCGTTGTAGGGTTAGGATAAAGGACGAATCCAGCATCACTTACTTGATCGAAGATACCCACGGTAGATCCAACCGTTCCAGTACCCGAAGTGGTACATCCATTCGCATCTTCAACAGTTACTGAAAAGCTTCCAGGACATAGCGAGGTTGCGGCTGCAGTGGTTTGACTATTGGGATCGTTCCAAGTATAGGTATAAGGTGGTGTTCCTCCCGAAGCGGTCACAGTACCAGATCCGTTGCACGCAGCTGTAGCATCAACCATCGATGTGCTAACCAGTATCGCCGAAGGTTCAGTAACACTAACCGTAGAAGATGTATTGACACATCCGCCAGCGTCAGTAACTATCACTGAGTACGTTCCAACTGTCAATCCGTTAGCGGTAGCAGATGTCTGGGCTGCAGGATCATTCCATAAATAAGTGTATGGTGATGTTCCACCGGTGACTGAGGCGGTAGCCGTACCATCATCGTTGCCAAGACAAAGAATATTGGTACTGCTCACAGAAACAGTAGGCCCGTTGGCGTTGCCAACAGTTATACTCTTAACCGTTGTACATGCATTGGCATCAGTTACCGTCACGCTATAGATTCCGGCTAATAATCCAGACTCTACTGATGTTGTGCCACCTGAAGACCATGCGTACAGATAACCAGGTGTTCCACCCGTTACAGTAAGAGAAATGGATCCATCAGAACTACCGCACGTTGCACCTGTAACAACGGGCGTAACCTCAATTGCAGATGGTTGGAAGATTGTAACTGTTCCTAATAACACAGCACCGGTATCATCTGTAACCGTAACATTATAAGTTCCGATGCACAATCCAGTAGCTGCGGCTGTTGTTTGCGATAATAAATCATCCCATTGGTAGGCGAAAGGGGCTGTTCCATTTTGCAATATGGCTGTTGCAATCCCATTGCACTCTCCATTACAAACGACGTCGGTTCTCACTACATTCAGAGAAAATACATTGGAGGCAGGTTCCGTTATTGTTACTGAACCGTTGGCTGTACAGCCAGAGGCATCAGTTACAATCACATTATAAGTTCCAGCCCCTAAACCATTGGCCGTTGCAGTGGTTTGAGCTCCTGGATCATCCCATAGGTAAGTATAAGGAGTCGTTCCGCCCGTGGCATTAGCTGTGGCTGTTCCATCCAAACACCCCAGACAGCTTGCATCGGTTCCAGTGGTCGTGACACTTGGCCCGGCACTCGTTCCAACAACATCCGTTGAAGTTGCGGTACATCCGTTAGCATCTGTTACAATCACTGTATAACTTCCCGCTGATAGATTCGCTGCAACCGCAGTGGTTTGTGCTGCAGGATCATTCCATAAATAAAGATAAGGTGCTACCCCCAGAGTAGCTGTCACGGTTACCGAACCATCAGCACCCACACAACTGGCATCTACAACAGATGTCGTAAGCCCGATAGCAACAGGTTCTGTAATGGTTACAGTTCCATTAACGGTACAACCATTGTTATCGACGATGGCAACGTTAAAAGTGCCGGCGCATAATCCAGTGGCAACCGAATTTGTTTGTGCCGAAGGATCATCCCATAGGTAGACATACGGTGCTGTGCCTCCAGTTACTGCAACGGTTGCAGTTCCATCGCAAACCCCGTTACATGTGGCATCTGTTTTAGATGTAGTTGATGCCAATGCCGTTGGTTCAATAATGGTCACAGACGCTGTGCCGGTACAACCCAATAAGTCAGTAACACTAACATTATACGTTCCAGCAGCAAGGCCCACCGCTGTAATTGTAGTTTGAGCACCGGAATCATCCCACAAGTAAGTATACGCTCCTGTTCCGCCAGTTGCCGATACTGTTGCGTCGCCATTGACACCTCCATTACAGAGTACGTCTGTGCTAGATAAGACAGAAGCGGCAGGTGCACCAATATTAGTAACTGTCGCAGATGGTGAATTTGTACATCCATTCGCATCTGTCACCAATACTGTGTAAATACCTGCAGCAAGGCCAATCGCATTGGCGTTGGTTTGTGCTGCAGGATCATTCCAAAGGTAGGTGAAGGGAGCGGTTCCTCCGGTGATTGATACTGAAGTACTTCCATCTGATGCACCACATGAAGCACTAACCGCTGAAGCAGTGGCTGTGAATCCAGCACCAGAGTTAATAATGGATGAGTCAACCTTTGTACATCCATTTGCGTCGGTTATGATGACGGTATACGTACCTGCACAGAGGCCAGTTGCAACGGAGCTGGTTTGTGCTCCTGGATCATCCCATAAGAAGGTAATTGGACCTGTTCCACCTCCTGCAACTACAGTAGCCGAACCATTACATGATCCAACACATGATTCATCTACACCAGAAGTTGAACTAGATAATGGTAGCGCCTCTGTAAGTGTTACAAAGTCAGTTGAAATGCAGGTATTGCCATCGGTAACGGTAACAGTGTAAAGTCCTGCCGTTAAGCCAGCAGCTATAGCGTTTGTTTGTGCACTTGGGTCACTCCATAGATAAGTGTAGGGTAGTGTGCCTCCCGTTGCAGAAACGGTTGCATCTCCAGTCGCATTTCCATTACAGAGTACATTGGTGCTTGCTGTAATGGTAGCGGTTGGGCCACCAGCATTATTCACTGTTGCCACATTGGAGTCTAAACAACCAGTGGCATCTGTAACAATGACAAGGAATGCTCCAGCGTTAAGTCCTGTAGCAGTATCTGATGTTTGTGTTCCTGGATCATTCCATAGATACGTATAAGGAGCAGTTCCTCCAACCACAGAGACGGAAGCTGAACCATCAGGGTTTCCACACGTTGCATCAACAGATGCTGTGGTCAAAGTCATTGCTCCAGGTTCTGTGATTGTTGCAGTAGCAATATCACTACATCCGTTGCTATCAGTAATGGTGACAGAGAATGTACCTGCACATAGCGCTGCCGCGGTTGCATTTGTTTGCAGTGAAGGATCATTCCATGCGTAAGTGAATGGTGCAGTTCCTCCAGCAATGGCAGCTGTAGCAGCTCCATCACACACCCCGTTACATGATGCGTTTGTGGTAGCACTGATCGACGCCACACCACCAGCTACATCTACAATAGTAGCTGATGTAAAATCGGTACAGGCATTGCCATCAGTCACCGTTACATTATAAGTGCCGAACGGTAAATTAATAGCAGTTGCAGTGATTTGTGCTCCTGAATCATCCCAAAGGTATGTATAGACTCCCGTTCCGCCTGTAACTCCAACAGTTACAGAACCATCTGACTGACCGCAATTGCTGTTCGTAGAAGAAGCAGTAAGCGCGAGCGCCGTTGGTTCAGTGAGCGTAACGTTATCGGTATCGATGCACCCTAAGTTATCTGTTACTGTTACTGTAAACGTGGATGCCGTTAGCCCTGTTGCGGTATCATTAATTTGTGCTCCTGGATCATTCCATAAGAACGTGAAAGGAGCAGTACCTCCGGTAACACTCACAGTGGCGCTACCGTCAGATCCACCGGCGCAGGAAATATTGGATAGGCCAGTAGCTGTTACGGTTGGTGCTCCAGTATTGCTTACAACAACCGTAGCACTGTCCAAACAACCAAGGGCATCCGTGACTATAACGGTATAGGATGCAGCTGATAAACCCGTAGCGGTGTCATTGGTTTGAGCTCCTGGATCATTCCATAAATAAGCATAAGGACCCGTTCCACCGGCAGCACTTACAGATGCTGTTCCATCAGATGCTGCGCAAGAGGCATCTGTAGTTGCAGTGGTGAGCACAATGGCTGGATTAATAGTTACTGAAATCGTGTCTGAACCGTTACATCCGTTGCCGTCTGTTACTGTTAGAGAATAGGAACCACCCAGCGATACTGTAATAGTGGAATCCGAGGCGCCGGTATTCCATAAATAGCTGCTGAATCCAAAGTTACTCGTATTTAAAGTGACAGAAAATCCTGAACAGATGGTAATATCAGCTCCCAGTGCAACTGTTGGATTAGAGAATATTGTAATTCCAAGGTTGGAAGAATCATTGGTATTGTCAATATCGCTTAGTAGGGCCGTCCACGCATCAATGCTGAAAGCGCCTGCTGGTGCCAGAACCGAGCCTGTTGAAAATGTGAATGTTGCCGTGTCTCCAG
>JAESRW010000281.1 GCA_016764395.1 Flavobacteriales bacterium | reverse complement strand
CTGTATTGTCATCACCCACCATGTTCCAACATTCAATAATTATCCAAGCGAGTATCTGGGGAGCAGTTTAAACGAAGCTTTTGCAGTTGATTTGAATGACTTTATTGAAGCTGCTAATATCGATTATTGGATTTATGGACATCACCATCGGAATGTCTCGGAATTTGAGATCGGCAAAACTAAGTTGGTAACTAATCAATTAGGATACGTATCACATGGAGAGCAAAGAGGGTATTCTACAAATAAATCGCTAACTGTGTAGCCCCATTCAAAAGGTTAGTTATGCGATAAACAAATATCTGTTTGGTACAAATACGCCAATTAAATGGATAACAACCTCCTTATATCAGGCTACAAAATCACTTCGGATCCGTTCAAGGAATCAAGGGGACAAAAGTCGAACCTTTCCAATCAGGATCCAGACTCCTTAGAGGTAGATTTACAGAGGATTAGATACCTTCTGGAAGTGGAACTAGAAGTGGATTAAGGCGACAGAACCCATAGAATTAATGGGAGAGTTGTATTTTGCAATAGGTGAATTATGGCCACCACACTACCTATTATATAGGCAATGGAGACTGTGGGTGATTGAATATAAAGTGCCGGATCTATTTCTAATTTATTGAGAACTTAATAATCAAACAGCATGTTTAGAGCGAAAAGCTTACTGGTAGTAGGTTTTGTAATTTTTTCGATTGTTTCAAAATCTCAAGTAAATATTAGCATGGTTGGAGACCTAAATTCAACAACTGCCAATAATTCATCTAACCCAAAGGATTTGACCGTATATAATGGGGAGCTATATTTTAGTGCTACCACCAATGAAACGGGATCTGAACTCTGGGTGTATAATGGCGCTAACAACCCAACATCCATTGATATTATACCTGGAAATTTGCACTCTGCGGCGAAAAACCTGGTGGTATTTAACAATCAATTATATTTTACTGCGACTGATTCGCTTGGAGCTGAGTTATGGACTTATGATGGATCTTCCTATATATCGGTTGCAGATATACGGAGCGGAAGCAATGGTTCTGATCCCAGGGATTTAGTGGTATTTGACAACAAATTGTATTTTTCTGCAAATGATGGCGTAAACGGAAAAGAGCTATGGGTATATGACGGACTGTCCTCCCCTACCATGGCAGCTGACATCCGGACGGGTTCCGGCGGTTCTTTTCTAGAAAAATTAACGGTTTATAATAACAAATTATATTTTACGGCTAATGATGGTACTGATGGTAAGGAATTATGGGCTTATGACGGCACCAACCCTGCATATTTAGCAGCTAATATCAATAGCGCTAACGCCAGTTCAACTCCAGACCACTTAACTGTATATAATTTCAAATTGTATTTTTCGGCCAGTGATGGCATAGGCGGAAGGGAGCTTTGGGCTTATGATGGAACCATTGCAACATTAGTTGCAGACATTAATCCCGGAGCAAGTGGCTCCAACCCAGGGTACCTGGCAGAATTCAACACCAAACTTTACTTTCAAGCTTCGACGGACTCCCTTGGAATAGAACTATGGGAGTTCGATGGAGTTAATAATCCCAATCTAGTAGCGGACATTAATCCAGGCACAGGAAGCTCCAGCCCCTCTGATTTTATCGTTTATAACAGTAAGCTGTATTTTCAGGCTAATGATGGCACTATGGGTGCCGAACTCTGGTTGTATGATGGGATAAACCTACCAGCACTTGAATCGGATATTTCCACGGGACCTGATGGTTCAGCTCCCAATAACCTTACTTTATTCAATGGGAAGGTGTATTTCAACGCTTCTGACACCACCTATGGAGCGGAATTGTGGGAATTTGATGGACTAAATCCGCCTCAGTTGGTTGAAAACTTATATAGCGGGACGGGTAACTTTTTCGCTAGAAACCCAATTGCATTTAATGGCAATATTTACTTACAAGCCAATGACGGTATTCATGGCGCGGAGCTCTGGGAATTTGATGGGACCAATATCCCAACACTTGTCAAAGACATCAACGTCGGCTCAGCAAACGGATACCCGATTTACTTTACCGTATTTGATAATAAATTAGTTTTTGTAGCTTCTGACAGTGTGAGCCTGGCCGAATTATGGGAATACGATGGGAACACCCCCCCTAGCATGATAGCAGATCTTAACAGTGGGTATGGCGGATCTTACCCACATGGCCTTACCATCTGGAATGGCAAATTGTACTTTGAGGCTTACGGTGGCGGAGCTTACAGAGCCTTGTGGATATATGATGGGATCAATCCACCTTACGAAGATTCCATATTCTTGGCAAGCAATGTACATCTGAGCAATGCTGATTTAACATATTTTAATAACCGTCTTTATTTTACATATCACGATGGCACCAATGGGGAGGAACTTTGGGAATATGATGGATTGAACTTTCCTACAATGGTCGCAGATATTCGTCTAGGTCCCAATGGTTCAAACCCAATGCAGTTAGCAGTGTTTAATAATAAATTGTATTTCGAGGCAAATGATGGGGTTACCGGCTATGAACTTTGGGGATACGATGGTATTAACCCACCCAGCTTAGTAGCCGATATAGATCCGGTTTTCAGTAATAGCAATGCTGCAGGCTTGAGAGTTCCATTTAATAATAAGTTATACTACCCCTATACCGACAGCGTACATGGAGTCGAGCTATGGCAATATGATGGGATTTCTACTCCTACCATGTTGTTGGATATAAATCCTGGAAGTACTTCTTCAACCCCAAGTAACCTCTTTGTCTATAATGACACCCTATTCTTCTCTGCTGATAACGGGGTAAATGGTTTCGAAATGTGGGCGTATGATGGCGTTAATCCACCTGCACTTTTTATTGACATTACAGCTGGCATATTTGCATCAAGGCCAATGCACTCTTTTGAAATTGCTAACCGTTTGTTCTTTTCAGCAAATGATCCCGAATTCGGCATTGAATTGTGGCAATACCCGGCTGGATGCAAAAATAGTTTTGATTCTTCTGATGTTGAGGCATGTAATAGTTACACTTGGTCGGCCAATAACAATGTATATTCCACCAGCGGGACTTATTCTGTTGTCCTTACCAATGCGGCTGGTTGCGATTCTACTGTAACACTCAACCTTACTATTAACGCGGCAGATACTTCGGTTACTCAAGGCGGAAATACACTCACCAGTTCTGCTAATGGTGCCTCTTATCAATGGATTGACTGCAACAATGGGAATACTGCAATCAGCGGGGAAACCGGTCAGTCGTTTATAGCTGCGAACATTGGGAATTTTGCGGTTATTGTGACTCAGAATGGATGCCTAGACACATCGAGCTGCTATGCTACCATAGGTACGGCTATCTTGGAAAACTCCTTCAAGCATCTGAACGTCTATCCAAACCCGACAAGTGGTCAGTTGACAATCGAACTTGGCCAAACACAGAAACTATTAACAATAAGGCAGACTACCATATCCGGACGCGTTGTTAGTGAGCTGAACTTTAGCTCAACAAACCGGGCTACTATTAACATTAAAGGAATTCCTGGAACTTATATTCTTGATCTGATAACTGAGGAAGGGGAATCAGCTAAAATAATAGTGATAAAAAAATGACCTACCAGCGGTCAACTTGTGGCGATGTTATTGGGCTACATTGGCAGGGCTTTTATTCTGGCTTCAACGTTGGCAGAAAATCCAGTATAGTATATGTTGTCCGAGCACTTAAGTTTATATACATACCACTTGCCTAATTAGTCCGGTTGCATGTGTGGTCCACCTTCGCCAAGGCTTCGTAGGGCGCTGCCCTTGATTAATTTACCTGGATTTATTTGTTTACAAACGGCCCTCCTGCGCTCCTCACTGTGTTCGGAGCTACGGAATATTATCTATTCAATTATTTATGGTGGACTGCATCCACCGAAGCCCGACTTCGCCAAGGCTTCGTAGGGCACTGCCCGTGCGTAATTTACTTGGATTTGTTTGTATACAAACAGCCCTCCGTCGCTCCTCACTGTGTGCGGAGCTATGGAGGGCGAAGGTGGAGCTGGAGGGAGTATCTGTGATGATCCCTCCGGACCCGTTCAGGGAATCAAAGCTCACAAGCTGCGCTTGTATGGGCTTTTTTTATGCGTAAGGAAATGATTATTACGTAGGTCACCGTGTGCTTTCAACGGCCTTTCACTGAAGACTTTATACACCTACTTTACATACCCATCTAATCTAACACTGACCCAATGGACCCACTATATGAATTTGATGAATTAATACATAAACTCTCCACCAGGGAACATGCCTATATCGTAAGATATTTTGGTCATCGCGAGGCATTTGAAACTGCGCTTAACATGCTCTCACCTGGGGCAAAGGAGGATATCATTGACAACTGCATAAATAAAATTTCGAAGTAGAATCTGATTTAATTTTACAAAACATGGGTATTGGGTAAGCTAACGGAGAAAAAAGCCTAGCTCCAAGCAAAGCTTGTTAGTTGCCCGACGAGTTAGAGCCTGTGGTATCCCCCAAGGATCTTATATACCCCTGTAACTACTGAAATTGCCATCCAACTTTCAGTTTAGTGCCCCAGAAATACCGAGAAATACCGAGAAGAACTCTACCGAAATCCAAACTGTGGATGATTCCCAATATTTTAGATATCATTCCGGTATATAGATAATCAATTGACCTTTGCAGGCGTGTAACGATCAAGAATCTAAGACATGTCTTTCACCCTGTCTTTTTCCCAATATTGTGAATCGCCTTCGGCCTTGTACCAGCAACTATTAATCCAACAGAAGCAATTGATGTAGTTGGTAATGGAAGATTCAGGAGTATCACCACGTCCGCACTTGGTTATGTCTTGATTATAGAAAGTGAACAATTGGGTGGTGCAGACTATTATTCTCTGCGCAGTACAGGCCTTGTGGAGATTGCACCATCACTTTACTACCACCTGCCTGATCGACAGTCCTTTGTCAGTTTGAACCCGTACACTGTAAGTACCGGCCGGATAGTCACTGAGGTCGAATTGTATTTCGTATGTACCCAGGACGTTTTTGAGGCGTTCCGTATAGATTTCCTGGCCTAAGTTGTTCAGCACTTTAAGTTCTACATCTTCCTTTTCTAAAACGGTCATGGTAAGCACGAACTCTCCTGCGTTGGGGTTGGGGAATATGTTGAGGCCTTCAACAAACTGCTCATCTTCAATACCTGTGCACGTGCTGACCGTTATGTTTTGTATGGTGCTGTCAATACAACCATTGGTATCGGTATATGCGTAGGTTATCGTGTGCATACCAACGCCTGCCATGGACGGATCAAACTGGTTTCCGCTAACACCTGCTCCGGCAAATGTGCCGCCAGCCGGCGTACCGGTTAAGTTAATTACAACATCTGATGCGCAATAAGCCGTATCCAAGCCACTTATTGCAACCGTCGGGTCTGAATGAATGGTCAGGTTAATGGTGATCACACTATCACAACCCAGAGAGTTGGGAACGGTATCCAAATAGGCTCCCGAAGTGGTGTAAGTGTTTCCACCAGGACTGGTATAACCATTACAAACTGTTGGAGATATTGAATTTGACGAACTGTTATTCACCGTAAGGTTAATGGCGATCACACTATCACAACCGGAAACATTAGTAATTGTATCCAAATATGTACCCGATGCAGTATATGAATTGCCTCCGGGGCTGGTGTAACTGTTGCAAGCGGTTGTAAACAGGGTACTCGATGAACTGTTATTGATTGTTAGGTTAATAGTGATCAAGCTGTCACACCCCAATGAATTTGCAAGCGTATCCACGTAGGTTCCTGAAGTGGTGTAGGTGTTTCCACCTGGGCTGGTATAACTATAACAAACTGATGGAGAAATTGAACTTGAAGAGCTGTTGTTCACCGTAAGGCTAATGGTGATCAAGCTGTCACATCCCAAAGAATTCGCAAGGGTATCCAAATAGGTTCCCGAAGTGGTGTAAGTGTTTCCACCTGGACTGGTATAACTATTACAAACTGTTGGAGAAACTGAACTTGAGGAGCTGTAATTCACCGTAAGATTAATGGTGATCACACTATCACAACCCAGAGAGTTGGGAACGGTATCCAAATAGGTTCCAGAAGTGGTGTAGCTGTTTCCACCAGAACTGGTATAACCATTACAAACTGTTGGAGATATTGAATTTGAAGAGCTGTTGTTCACCGTAAGGCTAATGGTGATCAAGCTGTCACATCCCAAAGAATTTGCAAGCGTATCCACGTAGGTTCCTGAAGTGGTGTAGGTGTTTCCACCTGGGCTGG
>JAESRW010000117.1 GCA_016764395.1 Flavobacteriales bacterium | reverse complement strand
CGGCTTGCTCCCCCGGTAAACCACCGAATTGCCCCCTCAACATTAGTACCGGATCTGTTGATCGAAATTGCCTGTGTATTTGCATTGGCTGTGTTGTCCGTGAAAAGTTGTAAGCGTGTACCAGGGCTCGTAGTCCCGATGCCGACTTGGCCACTTTCATCTAATACGAACCCAGTATTGGTTATCCCTGTTGCGTAGCTAGTAGATGTTCCAAAATACATATCGCTGCCAGAACCGTTTTCAAAAAGCCAGATCCCTGCCTTGGGTTTAGTAGGATTGTTATTAGATGTTTGCCAAAAAATTCCTGGGGTAAAGGCTCCCACAGTATATTCCGTGCTAATTAGTATACCTGCTTTGGTAACAGCCTGCGTAAAATCTGTTAAAGTGGTACTCTCATTATTCTCAACAACGGTGAGTTTACCAGTTGGCGCCGTAGTTCCGATGCCGACGTTGCCTCCGGATAGAATGGTCATCCGTTCGTTAGCGCTTGTATTGCCACCCGCGCGAAAAGCGAGACGGTCACTTCCAGCCGGTGTAGCGGTGAAATACCACTCATTAGTAGCATCTCTGCGTAAATGCAGAGAAGGACTCGTAGCATCCCATACCGCCAATTTTACGCCGGGCGCTGTCGTTCCGATGCCGACGTTGCCATTTCCCTTTACTCTCATTACTTCAGCTCCTGCTGCACCGGCGAAGAAGCCGATATCAGTGGTAGCACCGGAGCTATGAATTCTCAGCAAATTGGCGGATATGCCGAATCCGTACGTGTCGGTACCTCCAGCATCATAAATAAGCAATTTGCTATTGGCGGTGAGTGTACCTAAGCTCAAGAGCGCATTTGGGCTTGTTGTTCCAATACCGAGGTTACCGTTTGAAAGCATCCTCATCTTTTCACTCCAGCCCGTTCCGCTCAACGTTGTCTGTGTTCCAAACCTCAAATTGTCGCCGCTGCTCCAAGCAAGGGCCGTTCCATTGGCATCCGTATCTCGAACATAGATCTCAACAAAATCGCTATTACTCTGCACAGCGAATCGGTTCTCCACCCCCGTGGCTGTGTACGTATTTAGTTTGATACTTGGCGTTGCCGTTCCTATTCCGACGTTGCCACCAGATGTAATACGAATTTTCTCCGCGTTGTTAGTATAAATGGCAAAATCCTGTGCATCGGTTGTCCCCAAAAAGTTCGTGCCAACGGTGGTACCGGCGTTACCCGTTAGGTCCCACCCTCCGGCGCTACTGCCAGAAAATAAGTGCGTCCAGTTGGGTACTCCAGGTGTCCCAGCATTATAGTAATATCCGGGGTTATTATCGGTTTGGAAGACGAGTAGTCCTGTTGCCGGTGAGGCGATGGCGCTGCGTTGTACCTGGGTCACTCTCGAAATCAGCACGCCCTTGGTGGTACTTGTAAGGTCCAGTATGGCTGAGGCGTCTGGCGTGGTGGTGCCTATACCCACCTGGGCAAAGGTAGTTGGTGAGATACATAGAAATAGCACTGTTAAGCAGGCTAAGAGGAACCTGTCATTTACCCATTTTAGCTTCTGAAATCTTTTGCCTGTCAATACTCCTGATGCTGCCTTCACCGCATAGCAGGCGTTGAATAGATACTCGAAGTTCAAGATGTATTTATCCCTTGATTTTGTGCTGGGCTTCATAATATAATTTGGCCGATAACATGATAAGGTCTGCCAAGAGTCAATTCTTGACAATTCCATAATTATTCCTATGACCGGATATAATCCGATCTCATTAAATTGAAGTAAGTAGAAAGGAAAATTTTAAAAATTGTGTGCTCAGATAATCCCTAGTTAAGCTGCACTTAACGCACTTAAACAGATAAAACCAGTTGGGATTAACCCACTACCACAGGTTTTTTGCCCTATTTACCTCAAAATTTGAAATTCTCTATTCTGGTGTCTAACATTAAAAAGGAATCTCAACCTACTCTAAGAAATAGGCCAGGAGTTCGACAGAAAAATATTAGACAATTATACCTCTGCTTTAATTTCAGGGCCTCTTTCACGCACCAAAGCCCAATACAATTATAGTACAATACTTACGATCCAACAATAGGGTAATTACCGTAGCATGAAACTATTACCTTATTGATGCATACCTTACAAACAATAAAATGTACTGAAAATCAAGGCCTTCCACCTACCGATAAAGCCAAATTACTTAAAAAAAAATACCACTTAAAATGTCAAAATATTTACTTATTTGCTTAATTACTCTATTTATGCGATAAAATAACAGAAGTCATAGACGAATATAAACAGCGCTAATTTCACAGATTTATGGAAATGGGCCAAACTAAGTGCTCCTATGTTAAACCATTTGGCATAGCATACCTGACTACTTCGGCAAAATGGTGTACGCGAAGTTTCTTTATTGTGTTGGTGCGGGGACCATCCACGGTACTAACACTAATCTGGAGCTCTTCGCCAATTTTGTTGTTGAACAATCGAAGCGTTATACCTTCCATAACTTGAGCTTCCCGGGTATCAAATGGTCCAGTGCTGAATGGTGGAGTCCTATTAAAGTACTACGCTTACGGTTGAGTTTTGACGACACGACGGGAACCTCTTGACTATAATATTTATTGTCACGGCTTACCGTTTCAGCGGCATCTACCCATTCCTTCTTACCTGTATCTCCTAGCACATGTCCCCACGCTCCAGCTGCCATCATTCTTTTGATCAGGGTTTTTATCCTAATATCTGGTAAAAGCGATGCGTTTAATAGGGGGGATATTTAGCAGAGATTCTTTGAATACTTGGTTCCTTTTTTATCGGAATTATTGGTCCCCTCCGCTTCTTAAAACCATACACTTACAGCTGTAGTTGAATTAAATGTGGGTTTATTTATTCACGGTTTTCCCTGATAAGAGACAAGCCTTGTATCCGTGCTAACTGAACGCTCCTTACCGGTAGTTATCGATACAATTCATGCCCTTTATTCACAAGATTCTCTCTATCAATAGAGAAGGGTTTCAATGATTGTTGCTTTATTATCATGTCGTTACTTAAGCACCCACACTCCATTTTCTCGAAAATTAAATTGGTTTGTGGTTGTGTTGTAAATGATCATGCCATTAACTGCGGTTAATGCATCTCTTTGTACTGTGGTCATGCGAGGCACTATGAATGCACCAGTAGTTGAAACCACATCCAGTGCACCCTGAGGTGATACCGTGCCAATGCCGACATTACCCGCAGCGGTCACCGACAGCCGTGTGGCGTTATTCACAAAGAGATCCAATGAATTATCATTGTGGTCATACACCATTCCGCCAATATAGGCATCACCGGCATCACCAAAGGCAAGGAAGCCTCGTCCGGTAGCCGGGCTGAGAATATTGATCATATTATCCGCATCRTCCTCWATSGTYARTTGAGAAAAYGCATGGGGTGCGACGCCYGTTCCTTTCGAAATATACAGCTGTGAACTAGGCGAAGTTGATCCGATGCCGACGTTGCCCGTAGTGCGTTGTATGGTCATCGCAGAACCCAAAAATCCACCTGTGTTATCATAGCGAAACCACTCGTAGTCATCCACACCACCGTTACCAGAGGCTCCTACCCACCATCTTATAGAACCTGCTCGCTTATGCTGGATGGCAGAAGCCACGGAGGGCCCTGTAGAGGTGGCATCCAACGTAATGGTGGCATTGACATCAGTCCTGGCGATATGCAAGTTATCCGTTGGCGCACTGGTACCGATGCCGACGTTGCCGTTTTCAGCAATCCTGACTCGTTCCGTTCGAATAGTAGAGCCAATGGGAGTCGTCTCAAGTGTAATATAAGTCGCATTTGCCGTGGGGGTCCAAGCCTCGGCAGACCTCAAATTAATGGCAGCTTTACTTCCAAGMACCCAGGAKGTTCCATCGTATCCTGCTCCTCCWARGAAAGATAACGTTTTRTTAATTGCMACYGCRGTMGGWGCSGCCCARGTTCCWCCKGCTCGTTTYGCCAGGAARCCCGGRTCTCCTCCAGCAGAATGAACCTCAAAACGTTCYTTGTTCGCTTCTCCAAAAATGAGTACAGTGCCATTTCCAGCAGCAAGGGAATTATTGGCACTATTGATAACAAAAGGCCTATCAGGCGTTGTAGTGCCGATGCCAACGTTGCCATCGTTTTTGATCACCATCTTTTCAGTTCGAGTGAGGTTCCCGTCATTGGTGGTGCTGAAAGATATTTTTGAGGGAAGGTCAAGCGTGCTGATGGTTCCATCCGCAAAGAACTCAATGGCGGCGGAATTCGCATAGCTATCTCCATCGTARCCATTCGCCACGATAAAACCAAAACGGTCGGTGCYKGTAATAGCAAGTGGCGCAACCCTGGTACCTCTGGAACCAAAAAGTCTAAATGCACCGGAGGGATCGGTATTGCTGTGCGTGATGGTGGTAATCTGACCATGTTGGCCCTCACCAGACACTGTAAGCATGCTGCTCGTAGAGATTCCAGTCGGATCCGGCGTCCCAATTCCCAATTCACCTGCTATAGTGAATCTTGCAAACTCAGTGTCGGCAGCATCCTTAAAAAGAATACCGGTGGTTGTTGCGCCACTGTGCAGCGCAGTAAAATCAAGATCATCAAGCTCGAGCACCATTTTATTGAAGCCACCTGTTTTTTCGATTCGAATACCTTTATTGTTATCCAGCAATATATCTCCTCCCTGAACATCTAACAGTGCTTCAGGTGTGATGGTCCCAATTCCAATGTTGCCTCCAGATAAAATAGTCATCCGTTCATTTGCATCAGCATTGCCTCCAGCCCGAATACCTAGACGGTCGGCACCAATCGGTGTAGCGGTGAAATACCATTCATTGGTTGCATCTCTTCTCATGTGAAAAGAGGGACTGGTAGCATCCCATACTGCCAATTTCACTCCAGGTGATCCTGTGCCTATGCCGACAAGGCCGGCTGATGTAACCCGAATGCGTTCTGCATTATTGGTGTAAACTGCAAAATCGTTGGCATCTGTAGTGCCCAAAAAATGGGTTCCTACTGTTGTTCCTGCATTGCCGGAGAGGTCCCATCCCCCTGCGCTACTGCCAGAAAAGAGACGTACCCAGTTTGGAACTCCAGGCGTACCTGCATTGTAATAATATGCTGGGGTATTATCYGTTTGGTAAACCAGCAGTCCGGTAGCCGGTGAAACAATGGCGTTGCGCTGCACCAAAGTTACCCTTGAAATCAACATGCCCTTTGAGGTGCTGGTGAGATCTAATATCGCTGAGGGATCTGGCGAGGAGGTACCTATGCCAATCTGTGCATGAGCATCCATACAAAACAAATCCAAGCCTACTACGATAATTAATATTACAAGTCCTCGCATGATTTTGTCGGTTTAGTTATTATAAATAGCATTAAGATAATAATCCTTTTTTAAATTTTGCAAGAGCAGATATTAAGTGCGCATACGAAACATCTACATTCTCCTCCATTAATGAATCTCTTGTCTCTCAATCTATCTATTACTCCAACCTACTTCACCGCTTCCACCTCTATAATGGATTTTAAGCGCTCCAACTCCAATTTCATTGCGTCAATCTCCGCAACTTTACTCGTTAATACTTTCATTTCAGCCATTTCACCTTTTAGCGTTTCATTCTCTGCTTTCAGCTCCTTAATGGCATTCACATACGCCACCAATATGGCATGCATATTAAAGTTCAAATATCCATCTGGATCGGTTCCTACTGCTTCAGGAAATACTTTTTGTATCGCCTGTGCGCTAAAACCTACATTGGGGGTGTTTAACACTTCTTCTGGAAATTTTCTATCACCTACATTTTTATACTTAAAGGTGATGGGCTGCAATTGAAGAATTTCATCCAAACCTTTGGTATATGCGCCTTCAATATTTTTAAGCCTTTCATCGGAAACAATGGTCCAAGAACTGGTACTCGGTTTGCGGCCTTGATCCAGCGACAGTTCAAATTGACCTCCGGGAATTAGCGTGCCAATGCCGACTCTGCCGGTAGAAGTCACCGTCAAACGTGTGGCATTATTCACAAAGAGATCCAATGAATTATCACTGTGGTCATACACCACTCCGCCAATATAGGCATCACCGGCATCACCAAATGCGAGGAAGCCCCGTCCGGTGGCCGGGCTGAGAATGTTGATCATATTATCCGCATCATCTTCTATGGTCAATTGAGAAAAGGCATGGGGGGCGACGCCTGTTCCCTTTGAAATATACAGCTGTGAACTAGGCGAAGTTGATCCGATGCCGACGTTGCCTGTAGTGCGTTGTATGATCATCGCAGAACCCAAAAATCCACCTGAGTTA
>JAESRW010000116.1 GCA_016764395.1 Flavobacteriales bacterium | reverse complement strand
CCCATCTGAGAATCTCCCATCTCACCTTCCAGCTCAACCCGAGGTGTTAAGGCAGCAACAGAGTCAATGACAAGAATATCAATGGCACCTGAGCGTATCAGATTATCGGCAATTTCCAACGCCTGCTCTCCGTTGTCAGGTTGAGAGATCAATAGATTCTCTACATCCACACCGAGATTTTGAGCGTAGTATCGATCGAATGCATGCTCAGCATCAATGAAGGCCGCAATTCCGCCTTGTTTTTGGCTTTCAGCGATGGCGTGAATAGCCAATGTCGTCTTTCCAGAAGATTCAGGCCCATAGATCTCAATGATTCGGCCTTTAGGAAGCCCATTCACTCCTAACGCGATGTCGAGCGTAAGTGATCCAGAAGGAATTACTTGCATTTCTTCAATAGCCGCATCGCCCAACTTCATAATTGCGCCTTTGCCGTAGGTCTTTTCAAGCTTCTCCAAAGTGAGCTCTAAGGCCTTTAGCTTCTCGCTGTTCACTGCTTTTTTGGTCTTCTCTTCTTTTGTTTCTTTGCTCATAGTAGTATTGTATTAATTAGTTAGATAAAATGATTTAATATATTGGTTATTAATCACTTATCAACTTTTTATCTTTCAAAATCTGCTTCGTGTGATTCAGCGTTTTGACTTTCATAATGATATCCTCAATAAGCCCTTTTTCAGAAATGATAAAAGTGGTTCTATGGATACCTTGATAAGTTTTTCCCATGAATTTCTTTTCTCCCCAAACGCCGTAATCACTGAGCACCTTGCGATCGGTATCGGCAATGAGTCTGAATGGCAAATTGAATCTTTTTATAAAATTCTTATGCTTTTGTTCAGAATCAGCGCTCACTCCAATCACTTCATACCCTTGCTTCAGGAGATAGTTATAGTTATCTCTTAAATCACATGATTCAACAGTGCAGCCTGGCGTATTGTCTTTGGGATAGAAATACAGCACCACTTTCTTTCCTGCGTATTGCTCCAGGCCAATGTGATTGCCATCTTGGTCCTTTGCGTTAATTTCTGGGGCTTTGTCGCCGATTTTAAGGTGGTGCATGTTGTTTTTTTTGGGGAAATAAAGGTCATTATTATATACGAGCATAGCAAACACAATCTTCGCTTATTGAGTATATTTATTCACATCATAATGTTCACTTAAGTGCTGTAGTATAAGATCTTTGGAGTATTAGTGAAGTAAATCAATTAAAATGAAGCAATATAATATTCGTGTAGAAGGTAAAGTGCAGGATGTTTGGTATCGGGATTCAACCAAGAAAGAGGCCGACCGCATAGGACTCTATGGTTTTGTGCAAAATGAGTCTGATGGCTCCGTKTATATTGAAGTAGAGGGGGAGGCGGAAGGGCTGGATGAGCTGGTACAATGGTGCCACAAGGGCCCTRYAAAAGCGARAGTTGTAAAAGTGAGCGTTGAAGAAAAKGACCTGACGGGTTATGAAGATTTTCAAGTACGGGTTTARCGACCWRGAGYCGGTGGGTGGYTACCASATGGAATGAATCGACAACRCTTCAAGTATCCTYTTTGCCTGGAATAGGGCAGTTGTSRGTRGYCSGATGATYGTATGTCATAGAGTATTCCTATTATTGCAAAAATGGATRGTCTTTGACGATGASAAAAACGGAGAAAGCGGCWTWTGTKGTACGCAARTTAGAGGAGCTCTACCCTGAGGTTCCGATYCCTCTMCAGCACAGTGAYSCWTWYACTTTATTGGTGGCSGTKGTRYTKTCYGCYCAATGYACAGATCTRCGGGTRAAYGAGATTACACCCRYTYTSTTCAAGCGSGCAAATAAYCCMTATGACATGATTAAAYTGTCRRTTGRAGATATMCARGASATCATCAGGCCCTGTGGATTATCTGGCTCAAAGGCCAAGGGTATCTATGGGTTATCCCAAATGATTCTCGACCAGCATGGGGGATCAGTACCCGAAAGTTTTGAGGCGCTGGAGGCCATGCCTTCAGTAGGACATAAAACCGCTTCCGTGGTGATGTCTCAGGCTTTTGGGCATCCTGCTTTTCCTGTGGATACACACATTCATCGTTTGATCTACCGATGGGGACTCTCGAACGGAAAGAACGTGGTACAAACGGAAAAAGATGCGAAGCGTTTGTTTCTGGAGGATTCATGGAACAAGCTACACTTGCAGATCATCTATTTCGGCCGAGAGCACTGCCCCGCCAGGGGACATGATCCAGATGTTTGTCCAATATGCAACAAGGTCGGTCGCCGTTCCTTGTGGAAGATGTGAGTTAGATTAGAGCGTGCTGCCTATCACTATGCCGGAAATTCCCCACGCAAAACCACAGCTCAAAAAACACTTGGACATTTTTCATTTGATATTCGACATTTATCATTTCTACAACCCAGGTGATCATCTTGCGTCTATCTGCCGCCAAGCAGATAAAGTTCGCCCTGTACAGCCACACGGCAAAACACTTTATCATTTTTCATTTGATATTCGACATTTATCATTTCAACAACCAAGGCGATCATCTTGCACCTACCTGCCGTCAAGCAGATGAAGTCCGCCCTGCACAGCCACACAAAAAAAACACCTTTTTTATTTTTCATTTAATATTCAACATTTATCATTCAAAGAACCATGGCGATCATCTTGCACCTACCTGCCGTCAAGCAGATAAAGTCCGCCCTGAACAGCCGCACAAAAAAAACACCTTTATCATTTTTCATATGATATTCGACATTTATCATTTCAAGAACCAAGGTGATCATCTTACGCCTACCTGCCGCCATGCAGATGAAGTCGGCTCTGTGAAGCCACACAAAAAAGCACTTTATCATTTTTCATTTGATATTCGAAATTTATCATTTCAAGAACCAGGGCCACCATCTCAAAAACAGCTCAGGAAAATTGGGCATCTCCGCCCCAGAAATTGGACATAAAAAAAGGATGATCCACCTAAGTAGATCATCCTTTCCAATACTTTGGGATTGACTAATTCAATATGTGCTCAATATTTCCAATCGTATCTGAACTTCTGCAGCTATGTGCTTTAGAGAAGTCCATAATATTATATACGGTGCTGATTGAGGGATTAGATTGAATTTTCGCGTCATTGGCAGCGGAACCTAAAAGTTCCTTTTCTGCCTCTATTATCCGCATGTATTCGTTTCGAGTAAAAGTGTTATTCATAGGCAAAAACGCTTTGTGTTTGGTTTCTTGCCCTAATAAACGCCACTTAAAAAGGATTATTGCGTAAACCTGGTTGAATACATGAGTTAACGTAGGCAGTCATTGACCGTCGCCGAAAAATAGGTTGTTCAAATTAGAGCTTTAAAGATGAGTGGCATGCGCCTCCTCAGCTCAATGGACTAATTCAAATTTCCAAATAATAAATGGCTCTAATCTCTGGTCAGCGTGACTTCGTGCTCTTCAATCAGTGTTCGAAGGTTGATCAATGCATATCTCATACGCCCTAACGCAGTGTTGATGCTAACATTGGTCTCTTCAGCAATGTCCTTAAAGCTCATGTCACAGTAGTGACGCATGATGAGTACCTCCCGCTGCTTTTGTGGTAATTCTTCTACCAGTGCCCTCAAGTCCGTATGAATCTCATCTTTCACCACCACATCCTCTATGCTGGCTTGTGTGTCTGAGATTACATCGAAAATATCGAAGTCGTCACTTCCGCTGGTAGTAGGCATCCTATTGCTCTTCCTGAAGTAATCCACCGCCAGGTTGTGTGCAATTCGCATGACCCATGGAAGAAACTTTCCTTCCTCTCTGTACTTTCCAGCACGGAGTGTTCTGATAACTTTAATAAAAGAATCTTGGAAAATATCTTCCGCCAAAGCCTTATCTCTAACGATAAGCACAATGTGCGTGAAGATTTTTGATTTGTGTCTGTTGATAAGAACTTCCAGACTGCCTTCGTGGCCTTTTATATACTGGCCAATAAGTTCCTTGTCGCTTACGATTTGTTTACGCATGATATCCATTTTGGTTAAAAATTCTCCTATCATCACACCATGTATGTTCAGATAAGTTCCGGATGAAAAAATGCGTAACAGTCTAAGCTATAGGCGTCTTGGTTTTAGAGTTATTGGTTCGTTTGAATATTATACGTGGTCTCTCCTCATTAGTTACACGTAAATCACCTTTATCTAGATCAAATATAGCTAATTAAATGCGGAAACCGCAAGGTGTTCTGCCATCACGCGACATATCTCCTGATTAGAGGGTGCTCAATATTAACAAATGTTAACAAAATCGGGTACCATACGAAAATTCAATTTCATTCGTTTTACGCACGCTCAAAGTCTCTAATAAAAAGGCTGCACAGGCATGTTTTGGCAACATTATGCCTAATTTTGCAGCCCATTTATGGCAAAAATAGCTACAAAATCTTCGACCAACGGCACCATTAAGGATTACGATCCTCTTGATTATATAATAATTGAAGGTGCCAAGGTCAACAATCTCAAGAATATATCTATTGCCCTCCCACGTAACAATTTCATTACAATCACCGGTCTTTCCGGTTCAGGAAAATCATCTTTGGCCTTTGATACCTTATTTGCGGAGGGACAGCGCAGGTATGTAGAGAGCTTGTCAGCCTATGTGCGGCAGTTCATGGGGAACCTACAAAAGCCCAATGTTGACAAGATCAGCGGCATTTCTCCGGCGGTGGCTATAGAGCAAAAGGTAATCACCAGGAATCCACGCTCAACAGTAGGGACCACCACCGAGATTTACGACTACATGAAACTCCTTTTTGCAAGAATCGGACGGACTTACTCTCCGATATCTGGTGGGGAAGTGAAACGGGATACCGTATCTGATGTGGTTGACTTTATTGAAAGCCTCAAAACAGGAACAAAGGTTATACTCAGAGCTCCATATGAAGATAAGGAGGCAAAAGGATTGAATGTGCTCATGCAACAGGGCTTCACCAGGATTTCTATTCAGGATGAAATGGTCAATATTGAAGAGTACATTAGGGAGCATGGGGCTAAAACACCGTTGGGCGGATGCAGCATCATTATAGATAGGATTGTGGTGACCACCGCTGAGGACGACGAGAACAGGACACGGATATCCGATTCAGTTGCTACATGCTTTTATGAAGGTGGAGGGATATGCAAAGTAGATGAGCTTGGGGAAGCATCTGATGATATCAGGACCACTTCGTTTTCGAACAATTTTGAGTTGGATGACATTGAATTTGAGCGTCCTTCTGAGCACTTCTTCAGTTTTAACAATCCCTATGGCGCCTGCAAAAGTTGTGAAGGATTTGGCAGCATCATTGGCATAGATGAAGATCTGGTTATCCCGGATAAGGGGCGCTCCATATTTGAAGATGCGGTTGCTTGTTGGAAGGGACAGAAAATGCAAAAATGGAAAGAGAAACTCGTTGCGGGAGCAGCAGCATTCGATTTCCCGATACATCGGCCTTATATTGAATTGAGTCAGGATCAGAAGGATCTTCTCTGGACCGGAAACAAACATTTCAAGGGCCTGAATACCTTCTTTCAATATATCGAGCGTAAGAGCTATAAGATTCAGTATCGGGTGATGCTGTCTCGTTACCGTGGTAAAACCAAATGTCCTGAATGTAARGGCACCCGKCTGAGGGCAGATGCTGATTATGTGAAAATWGGKGGAAAGTCGATCATTGAACTGGTACTGCTGCCAGTGTCYCAACTCCTGARCTTTTTTGAGMAGTTGGAGCTGAATGAACACGATCAACAAATAGCCAAAAGGCTGCTRTTGGAGGTCAAYTCYAGAYTGGAGTTGTTGTGTAAGGTAGGKTTGGAATATYTGACACTCAAYCGGTTGTCCAATACMCTTTCAGGMGGGGAATCTCAAAGAATAAACCTCTCTACGTCCATTGGCAGTTCATTGGTAGGAGCCATGTWYATYTTGGATGAACCGAGCATCGGCCTGCATCCTCGTGATACCGACCGGTTAATTACGGTGCTTAAGTCCCTGAAAGATCTTGGGAATACGGTCATTGTGGTGGAGCACGATGAGGAAATCATGAAGGCTTCAGATGAGATTGTAGATCTTGGACCAMTRRMWKSCWKTKAAGRWRRWRWRCTCNTCTTSTTGTTGGATTCTATTCTAACTCTTTGATTTTCTCTTCCATCAAAGCCGGGTTCATCATGAAGAACTCTCTATCCTCAATATACTCCTAAATATAAGTTTCAGTAGTAACTACTTTCTTTCCGAAAATTGATTTACAAATATCTCCAGAAAATAAAATTGCTAAGAAAACAACAAAAATGTCAGTTGTGATGTTTTCTTCATCAAGAGGTAGTCTTACAACTTCACATCCTTCGT
>JAESRW010000115.1 GCA_016764395.1 Flavobacteriales bacterium | reverse complement strand
TTAAAGAAATGTTTCTTTTTTTAACGCGGAAAAAATGGAAAAGATCGAAACTTGGTCCCGCTAAAGAATGGTTGACACGACCTAGGTACTTGACTTCATTGTTGGGGCGAAGTGCTCGTTGTGTGCTAGAATGGAAATCCTCATGAAAGTGAACTGCCGTTGTGTTTACTGCTTGAATCTGTATGTATTATTGATGGGAGACGGACCATTCGACTTTCTGAGGTACACCTTTAAACCTAGACGTACGGTAGGTAACCATGGGGCAATTTTCTTAGGATCTAATACGGGAGTTAGCAAGAAATCTCTAAAGCGAATGAATACAATGATTAAATAATCGGTGGTTTTTAAAAGTATTCAATATGGGATCACTGAAATTGCAAGAGAGCTAAATCCGAAGATAGGAGGATGGCTTAACTATTATGGAAAGTATCGAATATCAGACCTTAATCCTTCATATTCTCAAAACAGACACTCGCTTGTAAACCAGTGCTCTGGACCCGCTTCATTTATCTTGTTTTATGCGCCATGTCCTCACTGCTACTGTGGAACTATTAGGAAAGGGTATTTCAACTATAGTCCTTATTAAGCCATTCCAAAATTAGTATCGCCTTCGTAGAGGATCATACCCTGTTCGAGATATCCTTGCACAAACCATCCGAGTGAAATGTGCCCTGCAGTAGAAAGCTGGAGGACAAAGAAACACACAAGGCCCAATCTGCATGATCCATCTAACCTAACTAAGCGTGAAAAGCAAGTTTTGGCCATGATCTGTGACGGCTGTAAGACTGTGGAAATAGCCTCAGAACTGAACCTCGACGCTAGGACGATAGAGCGTTACAGGAGCGAGCTGCTTTTCAAAACTGGTTTAAAAAACACTGCAAATTTGGTACGTTATGCGGTGGAACACGACCTAGTTACTTTTGACTTAAGGAAACGTTAAAAAAGGCAGAGTTCCCGGTCTTGTATTTCTGTACTATTTCCTGGTATATAAAATTAAGTAGCTGGTTTGCAGTAGTGTAAAAAATAAACCCCGTATAAATACGGGTATGTAAAATACCGTATTTATACGCTTGTATCACCCGTTGATCCGTCTTTATATTTGCTTAGGCAGGGTTTCAACCGTTGTTGATAGCGAGAGTTTTAGGAATTTTTGAGTTCTGGGTTTTCGTTCTATACGATTAAGATTTCCATTCTATTACAGTGCGGTTGAACAGGATCTGCGGAGGGTGCTAAGAAAAATTACAGAACATCCTTGTGGTTGGTGTTATAAGCTCTTAGAACTTGAGCGCATAAAATTTCATCACAAAGTACCATAGGGATGAGCAAACTGAACACCTTGATTGTTTAGTGGGTCTATGATCGGCCTTTATATTAGGTAATGTTGATTCAAACGTGAAGCGTGTAATGTTTCTAAGAATTAGGTAACCATTAGGTCTTTGACCTGTTGGGTATTTGCCTGGATTCTTATTCAGGAAAAAATAAGAGTAAACAAACAAATTTGATATTCCATTTATATGAACCCAATTAAGAACAATATGAAACAAACACTAAAGGTAGGGTTAACGCTTAGCATTTTGCTTCTATCGCTCWCCYTCACTTCCAATGGACAAAATACYGTAACAGGCATGGAAGTTTTYCTCAARCCTRTMRGCAGTGYAGGMGTTAARGAYTCCTCAAATTCCRGYACMACACCTTATAATGTGGTATACGCTATWAATCTYTCRGGGRTAACGGGAATTGCCAATATYCATGTAAAACTRGGTRCTACMGTWGGTGGTAGTGAAAANNNMGCWTYKSWKRTKSYYWYYRWKGMWCCWCMWGGAARTSTCCCWRCCGGTGYAWCCTRTAAACGAAARAAYAATACRGTTTACATAGGACTTGGYGTRCATACGGATATGCAAAACTAYCATGCAGARGTTAGCMTRGARGAYWCYARYGGSAMTATMAGTCCWGCWGTCAAGCCCATTCAGTAGTTGKTGRAGAAACYAWWGARAWASCATTTCTACATTTCATANNANAANNCAGGAAYAGAWAAAAGATGAGAARTATYAAGGTATACTGCAATAAACACCTCATTGTRTTGCTCATGGTATTCACAGGTACCATGCTAGAATATGGTTATGCRCAGGTTACCATATTCACTGATAATTGCGATGCKGAAACWGGMTGGRCCTTAGGCCAGGGAAGTGGCTCATCCTATATMAAGTGGCGGGTTAACAATCAATGTACAATTACTGGTGGTGCTTTAGCGGTTAATGCTTTTAAAAGCAGCACATCAACTTGGTTGTGTGAATACTGGTGGGACGTCAATAATGCAGCGGGCATTGTCGCACATAAAACAGTTAATGCTACCACCGCTCATACGCTCACTTTAAAATTTGATTGGAAAAGTATTGGAGAATGGATTGGGTCTACCATATATGATTATGGCCAGGTTGGTTATTCAACAGATGATGGGGYCACCTTTATATGGTTTGATYTAGGRGGYAMAAGCGATGGYAARTAYTATAAYCAATCTRCTGTAAWAACAGGRGAGACCATWKCATTACCAAGCTCCCTTAACAATACCACCTTTCAACTTGCTTTCCGTTGGATCAAYGATGGCAGYGCTGGAAATGACCCCGGTTTTATAGTAGACAATATTACYGTTACCGGATTCACGGCACCYATCATCCAAGCCAGTTACGATTTTGAAMTTGATAATGGGGGATACACGCATACYGCTTTATTAGGTACTGATGAATGGGAATGGGGAAGCCCTTCACTAACCGGCCCATCAGCGGCCCACGGTGGAACCAAGTGTTGGGGCACCGACCTTGACAACACGTACTCCAATAGCAGTCATATGGTGCTAACCACCCCTGAATTGTCTGTGCAAAGTACGTTTGTAATCTTCAACTACTGGCACTGGTACAACATTGAGTCGGTCTTCGACGGYGGGTTCCCTGATTATAGAATCAACTCTGGAAGTTGGGTCAATCTCCCACCGGGTTTCTTTGACGGGGTATCTTCGGGATGGGAGGAGCGGACCAATAGGATTGACGGCCTTACACCAGGAGACAAGATTGAATTCAGGTGGTTTTTGGATACGGATGGCAGTGTCACAAAACCGGGTTGGTACGTGGATGACGTAGCCATTACCAACGCAATAGAAATGGATAAAAACTCCACTGTCAGCGCCGCGCCAGCAGTAGAACCCAGTACTATTTCTTCCTTAACCGATAGCGACACAGAGCGGGTAACTGTCTTTGATGTAACCTTTACCGACCTGGGTAGCGGGGATGCCGGGGCCACCATCATTGACAATATAGTATTTACCCCGGGCAGTGCCAATGGGGTAGCAGACTGGACGCTTGCCATAGCGGGAGCGAAGTTGTTTGGGCCAGATTTAAGTACAGAATTAACGGGTACAATCGCTGCCAATACCATCACCTTCTCAGGCAACGACTTTATCTCCATAGCTGATAACGACAAGGAAGTATATGAGTTAAAAATATGGTTAAAAACGGATCTATCCGGGGTTAGTGATAACGATATACTGGAGTTTAAGCTGGACTTTTCAGGTGTTACAGCGGATCCCCTTGGCTCCTCTTTTGGCTCTGGTGCAGCGGAAAGTGGAGATGCCAATGTGGCAATCGATATCACTGCGATTGGGCTGCAGTTCGCAGCAGGAGTACCTCCAGCCTCCGTTCTTGTAGCCCGGGACTTTTCTGTAGAGGTACAGGCAGTAGATGAAAATGGCAACATCGATGTGAATTTGGGTGGTGCGGTAATCTTGTCAAAAAATACTGGTACGGGCACCTTATCTTCTGTTGCCGGCCTTATGCAGACCCTGGTAAACGGCCGTTTTACCTGGACTGATGTACGGTATGATACCGACGAGGACTTTACCTTAGGTATTGTAGCAGAGGCCGCTATCCCAGGTGCTACTTCGGATACCATTACTGCTGTTAGCGTGACCACCTTTGATTTTGAACAAAGCGCCGAAAATTTTCTTCAATCTACAACCAAGACGGATGTTTGGGAGTGGGGCACGCCAAACGTAACAGGATTGACCACTGGATATAATGGATCGCTGAAATGTGCCGGAATTGATCTGGATGGTATCTACGAGGCCAGCGCCACCTATATATTATTTACACCAGAATTGATTGCCCTGGGGGCAACGGTGACTTTTGAATCCAGGAACTGGTATAAGACGGAAGCAGTTGATGATGTATGTTCTCATCAGTATCAGGTCAATGGGGGTGCATGGACAACCATTGCCAGCGGTGTATTTTCCGGTACTTCTTCAGGCTGGGAGCTAAAGCAAGGCACTATTACCGGGTTAACGCTTGGTGACGTGATACAGCTGCGTTGGATGCTGACCACAGACGGAAACAAGCAGTTTGAAGGTTGGTATGTGGATGATGTCCAGGTGACAAACGTAGCGTTCCCCATCTCGATTGCGGAGGAGGTTATTCCGAATAACTGTACCGATCAAAATACCGGGTTCATAATTAACACGGTTACTGGCGGTAAGCCACCATATACCTATGCATGGAGCAATGGGCCGACCACAAAAGACAATTTCGACCTCCAAGCAGGTGCATACACCGTTACTGTCACCGATGTTAAGGGAATTCAAAAGGTGAAGCAAATTGAGGTAGATAACTTAGTAAACTGGAATTACCTGCAAGGTATTGCTGCAACCGATCCCAACCACTTGTTAAAGAATGCAGGATTGGTAAGCAGCAGGACCAATAGCTGGGTCAATTCCAGCAATGAACTGGTAGGTGATGGTTCGTTGAGTTTTACYATTGCCAATACCACTGATGAATATATTATAGGACTCTCAACAACTAAGCACACCGAGGGAAGTTACTATGCMATCGAATATGCATTGGAGAGAGATCTCAGCTCYGTATACATATCTATTGGCGGAACTTTTCCAGARCTCACKAGCTATRMWGTRGGTGACGTMTTYACYATWAAAAGRGMRGGCAGTACTRTAAGCTTCCTTAAGAATGGTATCGCATTTACACACACTGAAACGCTAGCGTCTGCGACACCTCTTTTCGTAGAAGCATCCATTGAAACTCAGGATGGTGTGATAGAGGATATATTGGTGGATTTTTGTCCTTCCTATTTTGTAAGTGCAAATGTTCAGCATGCAATTTCGATAGACGGTGGGATTGTTGATCTAGCCGTAAGCGGCGGAACCCCGCCTTATACCTATCATTGGACGTTTCCTGACACTACTACAGACTCCACGGTCATTTCGCAGCGCTCAAATCTTGAGCAAGGAGACTACTCGGCGGTGATAAAAGATGCTTTGGGCGCCAACTTAACGGTTGACTTTACTATTGGCGAAGCCCTGATCTTGGGTTATGAAAGCGGTGTTTCTGTCAGCGGGGAGTACATTACTAAAACTGCTGCGGATGGCTGGGGAGATGGAGTTGTTCAAAGCGCTAACAGAATTCCCTTAGACTCGGATGGCAAACTAATGTACCGGGTAATTAATGATACAGATCCACAGGCTATAGGTCTGAGAGACTACAATATTGTTGACTACGCCGGTGTGACCGGTATGCAATATGGATTTATACTCGATGGTGGGAATTTAAGTCTATATGTTGATGCAGATACGATAGTCAACTTATCCACCTATGTGGTCAACACTAAGCTGGAAATTGAAAGGAAAGGGAATGATGTTTTCTTCAGAAAGAACGGGCAGACTATTCACACGGTCTTAAATGCATCTAATAAAGAATTGGGGGTTCACTTAGGGCTTTACAGGCAGGGGAGCGCATTACGTGTTGGTAGAATCAAGGTCCCTCAACTTCCGAGTACACCTGGTAATCTTTTATTTCTAAGTGGAACGCTAACAGGACTGACTTGTCTTGATCCTTGTATAGGAACGATTGCAATTGTCCAAAATGGGAGCTCAGTTTTTAACATAGACTCCTATTTGTGGGATGATCCAGCTCTACAAACTACCGCAACAGCTACAGGATTGTGTACTGGATCGTATTCTGTAACCATCACTTCTTCTCTGAAATTTCAAAATTTCATAAATCAACCCCCAAAGACGTTCACCACAGTGATGACTTTTAGGGTGAAATACGAAACAGTTTTCACCAGTGTCTCTGGACTTACCGTTACTGGTAATGATATTGTGAAAAATGTTGGTGTTGGATGGACGAACAGCGGAGCAAATTCTTACAATGAGCTTGGGACCGGGCAAGACGGTTGCTATGAATTCACTGTTCCGGTAATTGGGGAGACTTTTGAAGCGGGGCTGACGGATATAGCCAACCTGATAACGCTCAACGAGAATAGTGTTGAGTATGGCTTCAAATTTATCACCACCCCAAGCATCTCGTATAAG
>JAESRW010000153.1 GCA_016764395.1 Flavobacteriales bacterium | reverse complement strand
AGGGTCAATGTATCCGGGCCATCATATTTTTTGAATTTGATGATTACCCGGTTTTGCTCGACTCTGAAATCGCCACCGGCAGATTTTAGTTCTACAGCATCAAAGCCTTCGGGAATAAGCTCTTTAATGATCATTTTCTTGCGCATATATTTTAATACATTAATATGCAGCTCAACTTCCAGCTCTCCCCGGCAAAGCCAACATTGTTCGAGAGTCTTCTGCTTGGTTTAAGCGCTGTAGTAATTTCTCCATCTTCTATCCACCCAAGTGCAAAAGAGGAATCCGCTGGAGGACGAGGCGCAAGAGAAAGGGTACCCAAATCCGTTGGAGGACGAGGGGCAAGAGAGATGCTACCCAAATTCGTTGATTTGACCGCTTGAACTGGAACAGGTGAGATGGATTTTTCGAGATAATCAAAATGTACGATTCTCACCGAGTAAATCCCAGGATTAACCGGGGCAATTAAGAACTTACCACTCGAGTCTGTGGTGACCCGGACCACTATTTTATCTTCAATCTCCAGGAAAACGTCTGCATTAACAGGGTTCTTTGTACCCTTTGGGCCTTCAAGCCTTCCTGATATCGATCCAGGGCCTCCTGTTGTTGATCTGTCGCCAATTTGTCCGTAACTCAGTTGGGAGCACATGAAAAGAAATACAGCGATCGTCAGCTTCATGGCTAGTCGATTATTTCAAATTGGATGTCAGGTACTCTGAAAGTCAGACCATTCCGATCACGGCAAAGGATATTCACGAAGCGAATAATTTGGCCTGCCTTCAATTTATCTACATAGCGCTTTACTTCATCATTTAACTGATTGCCTTCAACCGTAAAATTCGTTCTAACTGAGGCTTGATTCAAGTGGAATTCATAAAGAATAACGGTAATGGAATCATTCACTTTAATAATCTGCTCACTGAGTAGATCGTTCTTATGGATCATTCCACCAGATTTACTGCCGATGGTCGCCGTGATAGGTTGCACCGGTTTGTCTGGTTGATCTACCCTGATTGTCCCACTGCTTTGTCCAAGAGTTAAAGAAGGAGCTATCACAAGAATCAGCAGGCACACCAAGAAGTAGAATATGGGTGTTGATTTATTTAGAAACTGGGCTAACCGCTTACAAATGACCATTTCTCAGTTTCAGGTGTTGATTCTTCCAATTCTTAAAGGTAGCGTTTTCGCATAGACTATTGGATTGCGACCGTAAAGCTCGGTAGTTTGATTTCTTTTCCGTTCTCATCGATGGCGCGTATCCGCTCAAACGAGGCGCTCATGGATCGGTCGTAAACCGTTGCTGAGTCAACCATGTCCCGAATCCTTGCTTGCATCCTGGGCGTGAGTTCATTGTTGGTAGAACTCTCGGTTGTGATAGCACCTCCCCACGACGAGAAATAGAAGGAGGTAACGTGCTGGTAGCAGTTGTTGTTTAGGCCGGCTCGTTCTGCATAGACTGCAATCGTGGTTTTGCGAACTACTATTGTGCCTGATTTGTCATCACTAAAATCTTGTGCAAACCCGTAATTAGAAAGAACTACAACAGAAATGAGGAGTATGAATTTATTCATAGACTCAGATATTGATTGCTTCTCTTACAGCATCTACAGATACCAAATTGTCAGGGATTATTTCCATTTTGAAGGTAAAAGAGCGGCCCTTGTCGGGGATTTCTGAGAAGCGATCGGCTTTGAAGATAGCCAAGCGGTTATCTGATGTCACGCCCCAAATTACATTCTGTTCGTCAGGGTTGAATTTGAACTTGTGAAGCATTCCTGCAGAATAGGTAAACATGGCATTGCGATCCTTCTGAACTAGGTAAACACTGGTGAACAAAAGCGGGTTTCCATTTTGATCTGTGAATGTGGCTGCAACGGATTTGCCTTTGGGTTGGGGTACGGGGCTATCGCAGTTCCAGGTACCAAAACTCGTTATTTTAAATGCCCGGGTCACTTGTTGTTGGGTAAGAAAACGCTCCTTTTTTCGTCTTTGTGCCTCTTCGAATTGCTTTCTTTGTGCTTCCCATTTAGCCAATTGCTCCTGTCGCTTCTGTTTCCATTTTGCAAGATCCGCTTCGTATGCCTCTTTCGCTAATTTTTCCTCATGCTTTCTAGTGTCCAACTTCTTCTTATAGGACCCAAACTTCTCCTTAAATACCTTCTGGGCTTTCTCTAAATCCTTACCTTCATAAACGGGGTAAACCACCCAGGTGTATTTAGTTTGGCCCTTTGTCAGGGTGAGGTTATAATTGATGCCAGGTACCTTTTCCTCCAACAACACATCTTCCCAGGCTATCTTATACATTTCTGCCGTGAAGTTTTTATTCTCATCACCGATTTCAAATCGAGTTCCCTCGTAAGTTGTTATCTCTGGGAACTCTTCCGGGTCCACAGCAATATCAAAATTATAACGCGTCTTGTTTACGCCCTTTGGCTCAACCGGCTTGGCTTTAGTGAGTGCATCAAACTTCACCTTTACTTTTTTCCAGTCCCGCTCAAGTTGTTTGACCGTTAATTCCTTCTCGGGAACGATCTCGGCAGACCTATTGTCATCAGTAAAGTAATCCTCCTCGGGATTGTCCTCAAGGTCCAATGCTGCCACCTCGTCAAGAGACCTGGAATCATGGCCTTCTACCGGTGTTACCTCATCTTTGCCTCTATAATCCCATCTTTGATTGGCCGGATCCAGTTTATACAAGTTATAATGCTTGCCATCATAGTTGGAAGCCATTTCAACTTTAATCTCTTTATGGGGTTTGAGGAAAACGGGCTCACCATCTTTATAAGCTAGAATCTCCATCATGCCTGCGGATTCAAAGTGGTATTTCACTCCAGATGAATCATAGTCCATGGGGATACCACTAACAAAGAAGTCAGCGACGTCATGGAACTCCCGGTACTTAACTTTAACATCACCTACGATGTCGTTGCCTTCCGCATCTACAAATGCATTTTTAGGGACCTTTATCTGGGTCCCGGTATGGTAATCCAGCTTCGTTTTTTCTCCGGCATCTACCTCGTAAGTTTCATATCCAACATCCACGCCGTCAAGTGGGGGATTCACAAAGGATGCCAATGGTATCAAATCCGACTTGGCAGGTTGATACACATAACTTTGATCTACCTCTTTGTCGGCTACTGGAGCCTTCTTGGAATTGAATAGGTTGACCATTACCAGGATTCCTGCTGCAACCACCAGCATTGCCGATGAGAGGAACCATGATTTGGTATAGATGGGTTTCGTCATCATAGAATACCTGTTCAGTACCTTGCTGAAGTCCTTCTTGGCGGCAATTTCCTCGGGGGTAGGGTCAGGTCGGTCCATATTGATTTTATATTCGCTCATAACTTGCTTTCTTAACAGTTATCATTTCTTTAAGCTTGGCCAACACACGGTACAATCTCACCTTGGCATTGTTCTCGGTAATCTCCAAAATGTTCCCAATCTCCTTGAAGGGACGTTTCTCGAAAAACCGCATTTCAACCAGGTTAAGGTCGGGGTCAGACAAATTATTAATGGCAGCTTTCAAAAGGGGCTTGTATGCTTCTCTGCTATCTTCTTCCATCTCTTCAATCATTTCATTCACATGAGTAGTGTCTATGTTAATGGTACGTTGCACTTGGTTGTTTCTAAAGGCCTGGTTGAGCTCATTGTAGGCAATCCTATATAACCAGGACGCGAAGGGTACTCCCTTGAATTCATATCGATATAGATTCAGCATCGCTTTTAAAAAAACTTCAGAGGTAATGTCAAAGGCCTCTTCTTTACTATCCAGCCTTTGGTATAGATAGCGGAATATCTGTTCGTAATACTTATTGTAAAGCACCTCAAACTTCGCTGGGTCCTTTTTGGCTGCTTCAATCGCTTCGACTTCAGCGGCCAGTTGTTCTTTGTTGTGGTGATATTTAGACTGCTCGGGCATTTTGTTTTAGGTGTTTTCTGCTATTATAATGCAAGGAATATAAAAAGATACAGATTCTCTATCTAAGCATAAATTTAATTGGAAGAGTGTATTGGACTGCAACTGGTTTTCCCCTTTGACTACCAGGATTCCATGCCGGCATGGTTGATACCACTCGGATCGCCTCCTCATCACATCCTCCTCCGATTCCTCTTATCAAGGTAACATCAGTGACCTCACCAGTCTTACTAATAATCATGTGCACGTAAACTGTTCCGCTAATCCCCATGTCTAGGGCGAGAGCCGGATATTTAGTGGTGGCTCTAATAAAATTTAACAGAGCATCAATGCCACCCTGAAAAGTTGGCATGTTTTCGACAATAATTCCAGGTTCACTTATCAGCTTCTTAGAAATTGATATGGTTCCGGATTTGGTGCTGTCCTGTGCGTAAATATTGATGGTGAATAGTAAGGTGGTGATTAATAACGCGGTCTTCATATTAATTGAGATTATATATGACTTCTTTGTTTATTCTGCAGATTACACACATTATCTACAATGGCGGACAATCATTGGTTAAAGGATTTCATCAAACTCAGTGCCTCTTTTTCACCATAGCAATTCAGGCTTTTGCATACAAGGAGGTTGCTCATATCACTACATTGATATACCTTGACAATAACGGTTGTTTTCGCGCTAACATTGTGTTTCTTAGATTACTGTAAGAGCGCTGCGCTGTAAGACCGCTTCGCTGTAAGACCGCTTCGCTGTAAGATCGCTGCGCTGTAAGAGGTAAGATCACAATGCTATAGGAGGTGGTGCCTGAATCTCAATGCCTAGAATTAAAAGATATCTTACAGTCGCGCAAAGCTCGACGATCTTACAGCGAGTGCAAACGAGCGTTCTTACAGTGAGCGATAGCCTCACGATCTTACAGCGAAGCGTTCTTACAGTGAGCGATAGCTCACGATCTTACAGCGAAGCGGTCTTATTAGTGAAATCCGCCTTTCTTCCTCGGTTCAGGCAAAGGCTTACGAGGAATTTTCTCATCCCGCATAGCTGTATGGTATACAAGGGAAGTAATGATGATCACACTTTGGATCATGTCCTTTTCTGATAATCGATCATAGGTGTCCATGTTGGTGTGGTGGGTTCTGGTAAAATACTCCAGTGGATCCTGAATAAATTGAAACCCTGGCAAACCCACCCTGTCAAAGGCTACATGGTCAGTGGATCCGGTATTGTTGATGGATATGGTCTCGGCACCGAGGTCCTTAAATGGGGCGAACCAGGATTCAAAAATGGGCCTTGCAGCATCGTTCTCCTGCAGGTAAATTCCACGGATCATGCCGGCCCCGTTGTCCAGGTTATAGTAGGCTGATAAATTGTCGTGCTCAGATGTGACCTCCATTTTCGTGGGATCGGCAAAGTGCTTCTTAACATATCCCAATGATCCATAAAGTCCCTGCTCTTCACCGGTCCACAGTGCTATTCGGATGGTTCTTCGGGGTTTGAGATCCAAAGTATGGATGATGCGCATCACTTCCATCATCACTGCACAAGGTGCGCCATTGTCGGTCGCTCCGGTGGCGCCGTGCCAAGAATCCAGATGGCCGCCTAGCATGACCACTTCCGCCTTGAGCTTTTTGTCCCACCCTGGTATTTCTCCAATCACGTTGTATTCCAGCGTGTCATTTTGATTGATTTCATTGGTGATGTTCACGTTTAATACAACCTCCTGATCGTCCCTTAACATGCGTATAATTCGGTTGGCGTGCTCAGAGGCAATTTCGATTTCAGGAACCCCATTGTCTGATCCTGGCTTATAGCCGGAAGCACTTGAGGTAAATACCGTACCCATGTCACCTCTGCGTTTGCTGATAATTAAGGAAACGCCCTCCTCTTTGTAAAAAGGAGTCAGCTTCCTGCTCAGCTTCCGCCTCTTTCGGTATCGCGCTATCTGTTCAGGTGTATAGTTGTGGCCACCTCCTTCGCCAACCAGGTTGCTTACAAACTCGTCGTTCAAATCGTCATCCGTGTAACGCCTAGCGTCAGGGTCAAAGTTAAGGTCGTCGTCAGGGTCTGAATCGACAATAATCATCTTGCCTTTGAGTTGGCCCTTGTATTGTTCGATGTCTTCCTCACTGTTGATCTTGACCAAAATCGGAACCCCTGTAATTTCCCCATTCGTGCTCTCGGTCCATGGCTTCGCAATACCAATTAACGGCTGATAGTAGGGAGCGCTCATAGCAATGTAAGTTCGCTTATTCTCCCAGCTCTTCCCGAAAGTTCCCCAAGGTTCAAGTGCTACATTGCTCAAACCCCAATCCTGGAGCATTTTCACTGCCTTGGCTTCGGCTGCCCGGCATCCCGGCGATCCTGTTAGTCTCGGTCCGTTCTGATCAGTTAACTGAAAGGCGATGTCCATCACCTGTGAATTGTCTGTTGCTTCATGCTTGATTCTGTTGATCACACCAAGATCAGGTAAATCCTGTCCCTTGGTGATATTCAACGTAGATGATATGATTAAAGTGATCAGTATTGCGGCTCTCATAGGTCTGTTTAATCAGGCTGTTTATGCGTTCAAAAGTAGGCAATAATACCATGTCTTTCCGGCGTCCGGATATTCACTAAAATATGCTCGGTAAGCATAACAAATTGTATCTTTGACAAAAAAGAAATTAGAATTATGTCAAAGGCTTTTATATACGATGCGGTAAGAACCCCCCGAGGAAAAGGGAAGAAAGACGGTTCATTATACGAAACCAAAGCAGTTAATCTACTGGCGACTGTCTTTCGGGCGATCAAGGAAAGAAATGATCTGGATACCTCCAAAGTTGAGGATGCAATTATCGGCTGTGTTACCCAGAGCTGGGAGCAAAGTGGTGATATCGCCAAAGCTGCCGCTCTTCAAGCCAACTACGATGATAATGTAGCCGGTGTAACCTTAAATCGGTTTTGTGGTTCTGGATTGGAAGCCATCAATCAATCCGCTGCCTACATTATGTCGGGCCAGGTTGATCTCTTGGTAGCCGGAGGTGTTGAATCAATGTCGAGAGTTCCCATGGGATCTGATGGATCAGCTCTGTTAACTGATCCTGATATGATTGCTTCGCATTATATGGTTCCTCAAGGCATTTCAGCTGATCTTATTGCAACCAAGTTTGGATACAGTCGCGATACACTAGATGAATTTGCTTCAGAATCCCACAAGCGAGCGTCGCATGCATGGGAGTCAGGTAGATTTGAAAGGTCTATTATCCCGGTAGTGGATCCAAATGGTATCCCAGTGCTTGAAAGAGATGAAACGGTAAGGCCCCTTACTACTCCAGAAGTATTGGCTGGATTAAATCCTGCATTCGAACAAATGGGGTCCATGGCTGGGTTTGACGATGTAGCGATTCAACGTTATCCGGAGGTTGAAAGGATCAATCACGTTCACCATGCAGGAAACTCTTCCGGGATTGTGGATGGAGCCGGATTGGTATTGATGGGCAGCGAAGAGATTGGCAAACAGTTGGGGTTAACACCCAGGGCGCAAATCAAATCATTTGGCATCGTAGGCGCTGAGCCTACTATCATGTTGGAAGGCCCTGCACCTGCTTCGAGAAAAGCACTCGCTAAAGCCGGTATGGATGCAAGTGATATTGATCTCTTTGAAATAAACGAAGCCTTTGCCGTAGTGCCGATGCGCTTGATGGAAGAGTTAAAGGTCTCACACGATAAATTGAATGTCAATGGTGGTGCCATTGCAATGGGGCATCCCCTGGGAGCAACGGGTTCTATCATTACAGGAACACTTCTCGATGAACTGGAGCGACAGGATAAAACAACTGGATTGATATCACTTTGTATCGGCGGTGGAATGGGAATCGCCACGATAATAGAACGGGTATAAATACCAAAACGAATCTTCACCTAAGTACGAATAAGCTGCTATGCACAACACGCTTGCTATTCGTACCCACTAATTAATTTAAGCAGAAAGTAACATGGTAGACTACAACGTAAATGATGACGGCATTGCTGTCTTGACGCTCAACAACCCAAGCTCGGTCAATGTAATCAATGGGGATTTTATTGATAGCTATGAAATAGCCATTGATAAGGTACTGGAGGAGAAAGACCTGAAAGGCGTAATCGTGGCATCCGCTAAGAAAGATTTTATGGTTGGGGGAGACTTGGAGCTCTTGCTTAAGGCCAAAGATGCCCAACAAGTTATGGATATCGCCAACAGGTTGGATGCCATCATGAGAAAGTTGGAAACCTGCGGGAAGCCGGTAGTAGCTGCTATGAATGGTACTGCCCTGGGAGGAGGCTATGAGATCGCATTGGCCTGCCACCGTAGAATCCTGGTTGATGGAAAGAATACACGAATCGGACTACCCGAGGTAACTTTGGGATTGCTGCCTGGAGGTGGTGGAACACAGCGTTTGCCGAGATTAATTGGAATTCAGCCGGCTTTAGAGCCCTTACTTCAGGGAAAAAGATATCGTCCGGCCCAAGCCGAGGCCATGGGAATGGTAGATGAGTTGGCTTCCGATAATGAGGACCTGATGAAAAAGGCCACAGATTGGATCCTCAAATCGGGTAATGCAACACAGCCTTGGGATGAAAAGAAATTCAGGATACCGGGAGGGGGCGTCCAAACCCCTGGAGCCGCTATGGTATTTGGAGCAACGGCCGGCCTCTTACTTCAGAAGACTGCCGGAAACTATCCAGCTCCTAAAATTATTATGAATTGCGTGTATGAAGGGCTTCAGATGCCATTTGAAAGAGCCTTGTCTCGTGAATCTCGATACTTCGCCAAATGTGTGACTTCTGGGGTGGCCAAGAATATGATCAGAACACTCTTTTACAGCCTGAATGATGCGAATAAAGGAAAGGCCAGGCCAGAAGGGGCAAAAGAGACAAAGCTTGAAACAATTGGCATTGTGGGCGCTGGTATGATGGGCGCTGGTATCGCTTATGTTTCCGCCAAGGCGGGGCTGAATGTGGTGCTAAAGGATGTGACGGTTGAAGCGGCTGAAAAAGGCAAGGCTTATAGCACTAACTTGTTGAGTAAGCAAGTGTCTAGAGGTAGAATGGAGCAGGCGAAAATGGATACTATACTGGGTCGAATAAAAACTACAGATAAACCGTCGGATGTTTCAGATTGTCAATTAGTTATAGAGGCGGTATTTGAGGATAGAAGTTTGAAAGCTGCGGTCACCAAAGAATCTGAGTCTGCCATGGCGGAAACAGCCATATTTGCGTCCAATACATCTACTCTTCCTATTACTGGATTGGCTGAATCTTCGTCAAGGCCCGGTAGTTTTATTGGCCTACATTTTTTCTCTCCGGTAGATAAGATGCCTTTGGTGGAGATCATAGTGGGTGAGAAGACCTCTGATGATGCCATCGCGATGTGTGTAGACTATACCAGGAGAATAGGAAAGACGCCTATTGTGGTGAATGATGGTAGGGGATTCTTCACTTCCAGGGTATTCTCTACTTATCTGTTTGAAGGACTAGAGTGTTTGGCAGAGGGAATTCCGGCTGCGGTAATTGAAAACTCAGGGAAAGCGGCGGGTATGCCTGTTGGTCCTCTGGCCATAGCTGATGAGGTGAGCATTGAATTGATGTATAAAATCAACAAGCAAACCGAGGCGGACACGGGAGAGAAATACAAAGGAAAAGCCATTGATATCGTGAATCAGTTCGTGGAAGAGTTGGAACGTCCTGGCAAGAAGGCCAAAAAGGGATTTTATGAGTATCCAGATGGAGAGAAGAAGTTTCTATGGCCAGAGCTCAAGAAATTATTTCCGGTAGCAGAAAAACCTTTCGACGCGGAAGAGGTCCGAAAGCGGTTGCTCTATCGACAAGCCGTAGAAGCGGTAAGGGCGCATGAGGACAACGTGATCACCTCGGCAGTAGACGGTGATATAGGTTCTATTCTAGGGATCGGATTTCCACCTTATAGTGGGGGTGCATTTTCGTTTATAGATTGGATTGGTGTTCAGAAATTTGTTACGGAGTGCTCCAGATTGGAAGAGGCTTATGGAGAGCGTTTTGCGCCACCTGAACTCCTCAAGAAAATGGCTGCAGAGGGAAAGACTTTTTATAATTAGGTCAATTAGAAATTAGAAATTCTCTCCTCGTCCTTGTAAATAGAACCTGCTATCAAAGTTCCGACAATACAGGTGGAGAGCGTTGCTGCTGCGGTAGCAAGCGGAACGGTGGCCCCTGCGTTGAAGAATGCATATAGCGCCAAAATACCCGGTAGACAGATCATCCAGGCCAACACACCAACTTTTATAGCGGTTCCTGGTCCTGCGCCTACTTTATCTCTTGCCAGAACATAGAGGAAAGCGAGCGGGATACCTGAAATTATAACCGACATGTGGTGCAACAGTGCTCCTCGAAGGTTGTCCTCAGTGCGGATAGTGCCCCACTCAGCCAGGATGAGGTATTCATCTCGAAGCAACATGGCATGAACAAAAAACTCAATTGCCAGCATGGCTATTCCGCCGATAACGCCTCCCATTATGAGTCGATTGACGTTAATTTGTAYTTTATTTTGGGTCATTATCTTTTTTTTGTCTGTTAAGTGCTAATGGATCGACACAGCCCGCTACAGGTGCCCACTACAAGTATAAATCAATTTTCAAATCTGTCTGCAAGTAGCCAGGTCCCTAATCTCATGAATTTTGACGTTCATAAATTCTTAGTTCAGGAACAAGCAATCTATGCTACGCTATCATGGTACGATCCACCATTTGTGACCACATATCACAGCTAATCGTTAATTAAATTATTTAAATAAACTTCATTCGTACATTCGTACATATTCGTAATACGTAGCCATGATTGCGTGGTTTTCTACAATAAAAGTAAACCGCGGAATTGAGAATAGAAAACAAATATTCGAATTTAAAACCAAAGCCATCACGTGGTATATTCCTGATATACGCCGGTAAGCGCTGATTGTATATGCTGTTCGCTTGGGAATTGGCGCTCATCATTTCGATCCGTGTACATCAGTGGAGGGGCATTACAGCGGTGGATTAAACCTATAAGATTTGAAAGCAAAACCATTACAAGGAATCACTGTACTGGATTTATCCAGATTATTACCGGGACCCCTGTGCACCTTGCATCTGGCCGACCTCGGTGCAGATGTAATTAAAGTTGAAGAGCCGGGCATTGGGGACTACTCCCGCGCTATTCCCCCTTTAACCAAACACATTTCCACATTCTTTCTCACTGTTAACCGCAACAAGAAATCCATTACCCTGGATATGCGCAAACAAGCGGGTAGGGAGGTGCTGTTGAAAATGATTGAAACAGCCGATGTTGTGGTGGAGAGCTTCCGCCCGGGAGTACTTAAAAAACTGGGTCTTGCATATGCTGAGATGGAAAAGATCAATCCAGGTATCATCCTGTGTTCCATCACTGGTTATGGCCAAACAGGTCCCTACAAATCAAAGGCGGGCCACGATCTGAACTACCAGGGATACGCAGGTATTTTACGCCCCCCACCATCAGGGGGGAAGCCAATCATTCCGAATTTTCAGATAGGTGATATTGTGGGCGGTACCCAAAATGCGGCAATGGCCATCCTTGCTGCCATCATCTCTAAAAATACAACCGGTAAAGGCCAGCACCTGGATATATCCATGCTGGATGGCCTTGTCTCCCAAAATGTGGTGGCCCTGGCTCAGAAGGACAGCATGGAAACGATGGGCATGGATACCGCTGATATGCTGAACGGCCTCTTGCATTGTTATAATGTATATGAAACCCAAGACGGTAAATTTGTGGCGCTTGGCGCGTTGGAATTCAAGTTTTGGGAGAAGTTCTGTAATGCCATTGACAGAGAGGACCTGGTGAGCAAACACATGGTGATGGGAGAAGCGGCTGCGGAAGTTTCAGCAGAGGTTGAGGCTGTTTTTAAGTCTAAAACCAGGGATGAATGGATTGTAGCATTGGACGATGCTGATTGCTGTATTTCTCCGGTCAATACCATTCAGGAGGCCCTGGAGGATCCTCAGATTCTTCATCGGGAACTGGTGCAAACGGGGCAGCATCCTGAGGAGGGTGACGTCACTTATTTTAAGTTGCCAATTACGTCAGAAGGCCTTGCGTCGGCAGGGGAGAGGCAGGCGCCTTTGTTGGGGCAGCATACGGAAGAGGTGCTGTTGGGTTTGGGTTATGATATCGCTGGTATTGCCGAACTTAAATCTAGTGGAGTTGTTTGATATAAAGTTCAAAAGCTCAAATTTGGTGTCTGGCTCTTCAGAGGCAAGACTAAATTCACTTATTGATTAGGGCGTAATGAAGGTCAGTTTATAAGCTGGATGTTTGTGTTTTGTGGCACCCATGCTAACTGGTGAGAGGAATAAGAGAATGGGCACCATAACAGCTGACTCAACCCGGTTATTTTAGCTTCTGGTTGAAGAGCTTCGATCTAATCTATCTGATCATTAAATACCTGATGATAATTAATTTAGAAGTCATATTCCGCCTGCTAAATAATGCTCAAATACACCTCGATAAAAACAATTCTAAACTGTGAGCAATAGTAGGGTCGTTTTACTTCTTATCTCCATGTGCCTTTTGCACTTTAATGGCATAGCTCAAGTTACTCCTTTGGAGGATTATAGTGCCCGCACATACCATTATGCTAACAAGCATTTCATCAATGACCAGTTCACCGCTTGCAAGAACAGAAAGAATGGCGTTGTATCATGTCATGTGTTGTATATGCAAATTGATGCCAAAGGAGTTCCCCAAGATTCAGCTCTTGAAAAGTATATTGCCTTTGCACCTAACGGATTCACGGTTGACTTTGGACGCTCAAGGTGGGCTCGATGGGTAATTGACTCTATACCCAAAGACATCAATATTTCATGCGATACATTTTACATTCCTAAAAGTAGTCCGGATACCACCTTCAAGTACCAGCATCCTATGTACGCATCCACAAAGGTTAAAGAAAAGTATGATGAATTTGGCTATTTAAAATCTCAGGCTCTAGTGGATAGAGGGTTGTGGAGTATCTCATGGGCAGGAGGAGGAAATACACACCTCACATACAAGCATGACTCTTTAGGAAATCTACTTTATAAGGGAAGAAGCTTCTCACACTTTCGTTGGTTTGGGAAGCCGTGGAAAGAAATGTTTTTTACATACCATCCCAATGGAAACATGAAGTCTAAAACCATTAAAATTGGAGGCAAGAAGCGTGAACGGAGTATAAAGGTTTATCATTATCATTACAATAAATCCTGATGACCAAAGAAGAGCTAATGGAGGAGCATAGCTGTTAAACGGTCCCTTCTCTCTTTTTTTTAAGAAGAAGGATTACCATGAAAAAGCCAATACTAGCAATAATGATTCTGGTTCCTTTGAATACATCTTCTCTGGGCAGGTTCTCTTTGTCTAGCAAAATATTGAGCAACGCTCTCGGAAATGAATTCAATAGATACTTGGTTTTCCCTACTGTGAAAAATCTGAGTCGAAAGGCTTTTTATTATTGAAAAATCCGCTAGTCGGATTGGTGAAAATCTTAAAGTCATTCAGGGAATGAATACCTTTGTTAAACAATATTAGGTATTTACAGGCTTATAGAGAGCTTGAGAAAAGCACATGGCGGGAAAAGGTATTAGACAGTTAGCAGCTATTATGTTTACCGACATGGTTGGCTACACTGCCTTGATGCAGGAGAATGAACATCAGGCGATAGAAAATCGTGATAGACACAGGCAAGTTTTACAAGAAGCAGTTCAAGTACACCAGGGAAAGATATTGCAATACTACGGTGATGGCACTTTAATTATATTCAACAGCGCCATTGAGGCCGGAAATGCCGCTGTAGCTATTCAGATAGCGCTGCAGATAGAGCCAAAAATCCCATTAAGAGTCGGTATACATATAGGTGATATCGTTTACGATCAGGAGGGTATATTCGGAGATGGGGTTAATGTTGCCTCACGAATTGAGGGCTTGTCCGTTTCCGGAAGTGTATTGATATCAGGCAAAGTATATGATGAAATCAAAAATCATCCAGAGTTAAGCGCCAAATCCTTAGGGAAATTCAATCTGAAGAATGTAAAGCAGCCCATGGAGGTATTCGCTTTGACCAATAAAGGATTAACCGTTCCGAAACCGGAAGAAATCAAAGGAAAGAATGGCACTGCAGACAAAACCATCGCTGTGCTGCCATTTGTCAACATGAGTGCCGACCCGGAAAATGAATATTTTAGCGATGGAATTACGGAAGAGTTGTTAAATGCATTAACAAAAGTGGATGGCTTGTTGGTTGCCTCCAGAACCTCCTCCTTTGGGTTTAAGGGAAAGGAGAAGGACATCCGCAAGATAGGCCTGGAATTGGGTGTTAAGTCTGTGTTGGAAGGAAGTGTCAGAAAGGTTGGTAATCAAGTTCGTATCGCTGCACAGTTAATTAGTACAGTTGATGGTTACCACCTTTGGTCTGAAGTTTACGATAGGAAATTGGAGGATATCTTTGAAGTACAGGACGAAATTGCAAGAATCATTACCAATAAACTAAGAGAAAAGCTGACTCTGAAAGGCAATAAAGAATCCTTGGTAATACAGTCTACCGAAAATCCTGAAGCGTATAACCTCTACTTAAAAGGGCTCTTTTATTGGAATAAATGGACGCCCGAAGACAGGAAGAAAGCAATAACGATATTTGAAGAGGCAATTGCAGTAGATCCAAGCTTTGCATTGCCCTATTCCGGATTGGCMAATTGTTAYTCTCTTCTTGGTATAACCGGGCAGTTAGATGCTACARWAGCTTTTCCYAAAGCAGAAAAGGCAGCATTAAAAGCACTGGAATTGGATGATCATTTGATGGAATCCTATCTTTCATTGGCACTGGTTAAGCTTTTTTATGATTGGGACGATGCCAGTGCGTATCAGTTATATCAAAAGGCATTACAGATTAATCCAGGTGCTGCTGCCGCGCATCAAAGCTATGGCATGTATCTCATCGCTACCGGTAAGTTAAAGGAGGCGGTTAAGGAAGCTGAATTGGCTGTGCAATTAGATCAACTCTCTATGCCAAATAATCTTYTTTTGGGAGATGCCTACCTCTTTAACAAGCAGTATGATAGCGCCATGCGGCAGTATGATCAGATACTTGAGCTGGATCCAAMGTTTAGGTCTGCTTTAGARGGTAAAGGTTGGGTCTATWKGMTACWGGRMGAYWYGGAAMMGGCAYTWYKKTATTTTAAGAAATATCAAAAATTAACCGRTAGTCCTTTRAAGGGYCAAACCTGTTTGGGGTATGTCTATGCCAAGCTCGGTAAAACGGATAAAGCATTGGCATGTATTGATAAAATAAAAGAGCGAAAGAGATTAGAAAAGGATATAACAGTGACAGTTGATTGCGCGATCATTTATGCTGGATTACGGGATTACGACATGGTACTACACTATTTGAAAGAGGCGGCCATTGAGCGATTTGGGATCATATTTATTAAGACCCACCCCTTTTGGGAAGAGATTCGAAAGGACGCTCGAATTAATGAATTTATAAAAACGCTTCGTTAGCGGATTTTCAATTCTATCTGAACGCTGATTCGTACATTCGCAAAAACTTGTGCTGAGCATCGTCGAAGCATTCGTAATTCTTAGATAGCTACCATGAATGTCAAGGAGATAAATACAGTAAAATTGGTGGAGTTTATGAGGTCTGAACTCAGTGATTACTATTCAGATAATGAGTGCAATTCCATTATATTCAGGCTCTTTGAAGGCATCATGGGGTATGAGCGTACAGATATTGTGCTCAAGGCTGAAACCCCTATTTCTGCCCCTGAWTTCRATMAATTCCAGCAAGCTGTCRAGCGCTTAAAAGAAYATAAGCCCGTGCAGTACATTCTTGGGTATACTGACTTTGGCAACGTCAAGATTAAAGTGGACAAACGCGTGCTCATTCCTCGACCTGAAACGGAGGAGTTGGTGAATTGGATTGTTGAGGAAGCTGGAGAGGGGGYCATGCGTATTGTAGATATAGGCACTGGTAGTGGTTGTATTGCTATCTCCTTAAAAAAACACCTGCCTAACAGCCAGGTTATGGGTGTTGATTTTTCAGAGGAATGCATTGCGCTGGCCATAGAGAACGCCGAGTCAAACCAGGTGGATGTTAGTTTTCGCTTTCGTGATGCCCTTGACCCAGAGGTGTCGGCTAAGTTGGTACAGCCTGAAAGCTTGGATCTCATTGTTAGCAATCCCCCTTATATTCCGTTTAAGGACCGATACCAAATGGATGAAAATATTTTGAGTTACGAACCAGCTAAGGCGCTGTTTGTAGACGATGACAATCCGCTCGTATTTTATAAGGCGATCTCACAAATGGGAGTAACCTCCTTGAAACCGGGCGGAAAGCTCTACTTTGAGATTAATGAGAAATTCGGGGATGAAGTGGAGCAGGTGATGAAAGAGTTAGGATATGCCCAAATCGAACAGCGAAAAGACATTCATGACCGAGTTCGTTTTGTGCGAGGAGCAAAGCAGTGAAGTGCTCCATAACCTACTTTAGGGTTTCTTACAGATGCTGGATGTAAACGGTGGTTTGAGGTAGAAAAGAGTAGGAGAGAATGCTCATTTTACCCACAATTGATAGCATCGGGAACTCAATTGATGAAAGGGAATTACTATTTTCGCCAGATGGATTCAGTACAAGCACAAAAGCGGATAGATGCACTCACAGCCGAGCTTAACGAACACAATTACAGGTACTACACACTAGCTGATCCATCCATTGACGACTATCAATTTGATCAGCTTTTGAAGGAATTGCTATCGCTGGAAGCTGACTATCCACTGCTCGCAGACCCCAATTCTCCTACAAAAAGAGTGGGTGGCACTGTTGCGGAAGGTTTTGCCACGGTTCAGCACCGGTATCCCATGTTGTCACTGGATAATTCATACAGCAGGCAGGAGATTGAGGGATTTGACCAAAAAGTACGCAAGCTTATTGGCTTTGATGGCGATCACCGAGGCGAATTAGCTTACGTCTGTGAGCTCAAATATGACGGGGTTGCAATTGGGCTCAACTATGTCAATGGGATGCTCGTGCAAGCGATCACAAGGGGAGATGGAATACAGGGAGATGATGTTACTGCAAACGTACGAACGATAAAGAGCATTCCACTAAAGCTTACGGGAAGTGGCTATCCCAAAGATTTTGAGATTCGTGGAGAGATTTTCCTTTCACGAACGGCTTTTGCAAAATTGAACAAAGAAAAAGAGGCCCTTGGAGAACAACTCTATGCCAATGCCAGGAACACGGCCTCAGGTACCTTGAAAATGCTCGATTCTACCGCTGTGGCAAAACGGAACCTGGATTGTTATCTCTATGCTTTGTACGGGGAGGGACTCCCACATCGATCTCATTTTGAGAACATGCAGGCAGCGAAATCCTGGGGTTTTAAAATCCCGGAATATTCGACAACCACAAAAACGATTGACGGGCTTTTTGAATTCATAGATAAATGGGAGGTGAGGCGTCATGATATAGAAGTAGATATTGATGGTATCGTACTAAAAGTGGATTCCTATGACTTGCAAGAGGAGCTCGGATTCACTGCTAAGTCACCGCGCTGGGCCATCGCGTATAAATACAAAGCGGAAGAGGCAGCCACCGAATTACTTTCGATCACTTATCAGGTTGGCCGAACCGGTGCGATCACTCCTGTAGCCAATCTCGCACCTGTATTGCTAAGCGGTACTACCGTAAAACGGGCTTCATTGCACAACGCAGATCAAATTGACAAACTGGATATTAGGGTAGGGGACACTGTTTTTGTAGAGAAAGGTGGAGAGATTATACCTAAAATTACAAGGGTTAATTTAGATGAAAGGCCCGCTGACGCACTACGGACCAGATTCATAGCACATTGTCCCGAGTGCGGTACTGAGCTGGTGAAGCTGGAAGGAGAAGCCGCACATTATTGCACCAACGAAACGGGATGCGCTCCTCAAATAAAGGGAAAGATTGAGCACTTTATTGGCCGTAAGGCAATGAACATTGATGGCTTAGGCGAAGAAACGGTTGAACAACTTTATGAAGCAGGCCTGGTTCACAACATAGCGGATTTGTATGATTTAACCTATGATGACCTGATTGGACTGGAGCGTTTTGCGGATAAATCAGTGAACCGGCTTTTGGATGGATTAGAGGAATCTAAAAAGATACCTTTTGATAAATTGCTCTTTGCCCTGGGCATTAGGTATGTCGGGCAAACGGTGGCCAGGCTCCTTGCTGTGCACTTCAAAAGTATCGATAAGCTGATCGCAGCGTCATTTGAAGAGCTTGTTCAAGTAGAAGAAATCGGCGATAAAATTGCGGAAAGCCTCATCGCGCACTTTCAGATGGAAGCGGCTATTGCACATATCAATCAACTAAAGAGTCATGGACTGAATTTCGTTCTTGAGGAGAAGGAGGAAGAACTGGTGAGTAATAAGTTAGCAGGGCTTTCCATTGTAGTATCCGGTGTCTTTTCTGAATATTCACGTGATGGAATCAAAGAGGCCATTGCTTCAAATGGGGGGAAAGTCAGTGGTTCAATTTCTCCTAGGACCAGCTACATTGTAGCAGGTGAGAACATGGGGCCAAGCAAGTTTGCAAAGGCGGAGAAATTGGGCATAACCATTTTATCTGAGGTTGAATTCATTGAAATGCTTAGCTGACATCAAAGGATGGCCCATTGAACCTATTTTGAAATAAAGGATTGTAGATTAACACGGATTGTATTGAGGTACCACCGTTTGCGGTAGAGAATAATGATGGATAAACTGAAACTTACCTTGGGAAACTATCTGTTACATCGGGAAATCCGAAAGCAGAACCGAAAAGTAGTCGTTGCTAATTTGGATACGGCTCATTTCATCGGTATCGTTTACAATGCCACCAATCCCGATGACTTTAAATTGCTCAAAAAGTTTGTTAAGTACCTCAAAAAGATAGGCAAAAGAGTTGTGGCACTGGGCTATATTGACGACAAAGACCCTAAGAATCATCTAAATACAAGATTAGAATTTCGTTTTTTCACCAAAAAAGAGTTAAATTGGGTGTCAAAGCCTGAAGGATTGGAAGCGAAAAACTTCCTGGACGAGCACTTTGACGTTTTATTGGATTTAAGTGTTGAATATTGCCATCCAATAAAATATATTTGCGGGCTTTCTAAAGCGGGCTTTAAAGTTGGTCCGAAAGACAAGTACTCGCACCTATATTACGATATGATTATTGATCCGGGCTTCAACCGGACTACTGAGAATTTCATCAGTAACATCGACATGTATATCAAAATGGTGAATAGTAGTGACCTACCCAGCGGAGGGCAGGCTCAAAAATAGAAGAAGAACATGCCAAAAGCATTTAGAGGTACCGGGGTTGCATTGGTCACTCCTTTTCACAAAGATGGAAGCATAGATTTTAAATGTTTGGGAAGCCTGGTTGATAGGATGATCAACCAAGGTGTAAATTACCTGGTGGYCCTGGGAACGACAGGAGAGTCCGTCACGTTGAGTTCAGATGAAAAAATGGCCGTTCTTGGCTWAGTAGTTGATCAAGCCGAAGGAAGAGTGCCAGTTGTTCTAGGCTTAGGTGGAAACAATACCAATGATATCCTCAACAGCATCGGTCGTTATGACTTTGAAGGGGTGTCAGCAATTCTTTCTGTATCKCCTTACTATAACAAGCCCACCCAAAAGGGATTGTATCAGCATTATCAAATGATTGCCAATTTATCACCGGTTCCGGTTATTTTGTACAATGTACCGGGACGAACGGGTTCAAATATTTCTGCAGAGACCACCTTGCGCCTTGCGCATGACGTTGAGGGGATCATTGGTGTTAAAGAGGCTTCGGGGAATTTGGAACAGTGCATGGAAATCATAAAGAATAAGCCGGAAGGGTTTATGGTGATCTCCGGAGATGATGCACTCACGTTACCGATGATAGCGATTGGTGCCGACGGCGTAATATCGGTGGTCGCCAACGCATTTCCAAGGGACTTTTCTGAAATGGTCAATCATGCACTTCGAGGTAACATGAAGTTGGCCAGAGAATATCACTACAAGCTCATCGATATTATAGGAACCCTGTTTGTAGAAGGGAACCCAGCAGGGGTAAAAGCGGCAATGGAGATACTTGGTAGCTGCCCGGCCAATTTACGGCTTCCACTTACCCAGATAGGTAGAACTACCCATAATAAGCTATCCGCATTAATTAAAGAGGCGGCCAACGCAGGGCCGGTTGAAAAGGTCTCTTAGCTGGTTACTCCAGCATAGATATCTTGGCCCTTGTACAACCCTTCATCCAGTTTACGTTTAACCTGCTTAAATGCATCAATGGTATAATTTACATCTTCTATCGTATGTGCGGCTGTAGGTATCACGCGTAACATGATGGTATCCTTAGGTACCACTGGATAGATCACAACTGAACAGAAAATATTGAAGTTCTCCCGAAGGTCAACGATCAAGTTGGTAGCTTCAGGAACTCCACCGCTTAAAAATACCGGCGTAACAGGTGATTCTGTTCTCCCTAAATTAAATCCTTCCTTCTTGAGACCATCCTGAAGAGCGTTGGTAATCTTCCACAAGTTTTCTCTCAGCTCTGGACTGTTCTTCAATAATTCAAGTCGCTTTTTGGCCCCAAGTACCAATGGCATAGGAAGCGCCTTTGCAAATATTTGTGAGCGGTTGTTATAACGAAGAAATTCAATCACATTTTCCGTAGAGGCGATAAATGCACCAATACTGGCCATCGCCTTGGCAAAAGTGCCAAAGTAGATGTCAATGCCATCCTGAACTCCTTGTTCTTCACCAGTTCCAGCACCTGTAGCTCCCATAGTGCCAAAACCATGTGCGTCATCTACAAATAACCTGAACTTATACTTCTCCTTAAGGGCAACAATTTCCTTCAATTTGGCCTGATCTCCTGCCATTCCATAAACACCTTCAGTAAGTACTAAAATTCCACCTTTGGACTTATCGGTCAATACGGTTGCTCGTTGCAGTTGTTTTTCAAGGTTGGCAATGTCGTTGTGGGGAAAGACAAAGCGTTTTCCCAAATGCATCCGCATGCCATCAATGATACATGCATGTGATTCTGAATCATATACGATAACATCATTCCTGTCCGCTAAGGCATCTATTGCCGATACCATTCCCTGGTACCCATAATTTAAGAGAATTGCACTCTCTTTCGAAACGAATTCAGCCAAGTCTTGTTCCAACTCTTCATGATGAACTGAATTGCCGGTGAGCATACGCGATCCCATAGGAGCTGCAAGCCCCCAGTCAGCTGCAGCCTCAGCATCAACTTTTCTAATCTCAGGGTGGTTGGCAAGCCCCAGATAGTTATTTACACTCCAGGTAAGGCATTTTTTACCTTGAAACCCCATATGTGGTCCTATCTCCCCTTCAAGCTTGGGAAAGAAGAAGTATCCGTGTGCACCTTTAGCATATTGGCCCAGCGGCCCTCGTTTTTCTTTAATCTTTTCAAAAATGTCCATTAGGCGATATGTTATAGAGTAGTCTGGTAAAATTAAAGGGGCAAAATTAAAAAATATAAACTACCAATTTTGAATTATTGCGAATCTACGAATGAACCAAGCGTATTTATAAAAGTCCATTTGGTAGTTATAAACAATTCCAATGTACATAACTAGGTTATGTCATTATTAGGCGTACCTGAAGGTTTGTGATTCGTATATTCGCCCCGTGATCCGATAAGTGGTTAATAACTCAGCTTGAGAAGGCGATTTGTTTCATACCTACCGGGCCATTGTTCATAGAGTTTTAATGGCCCTCCAATAAATCAACTAAGAAAAATTGAGCTTTAAAAGAGATATTCTGACACTTCCTGAACTTGACGTCACTAAAAGGGGAAAACAGCTATTTCCTCAAATATTTAAGGATTATATAAATGAGGAAGCGGTATTGGATGGTTACTACCAATTTTCACCCAATCTCAGCTCCTTCAAAGAAGCGATTCAATCTAAGAGCCAGGAGTCGATAGATAGAGCTACCCTTGTAAAAGTATTGCAAAAGCAGTACGCAGGTATTCAAGATGCACCGGCAAATATCGCACGCTTGGGTGACGACGATACTTTCTCGGTTACTACTGGGCATCAGTTATGTCTCTTTACGGGCCCACTGTACTTGTGCTACAAGATATTGACCATTGTCAACCTGGCAGAGAAGCTAAAGGAAGCATACCCAGACAAGAATTTTGTTCCAGTATTCTGGATGGCTACGGAGGATCATGACTTTGAGGAGATCAACCATTTTTATCTTTTCGGGAAGAAAGTAACTTGGGAAGAGGATGCGGGAAATGCGGTTGGCAGAATGTCTACAAAAGGGCTTCAAAGCGTAATTGACGACCTAAGAATAAAGTTGGCCTCCGATGCATCAGCAGGAGAGGTGCTTCAAATATTTGAGAAAGCCTATACAAATTGGGATAATTTGGCAGATGCAACCCGGTTTCTTGTACATGAATTGTTCGGAAAGTATGGGGTAGTGGTGCTGGACGCAGATGATCCGGATTTGAAGAAGAGATTCGTGAATGTGATGAAAGCGGAGATCGAAAGTAATGCCTCCATGCATGCCATGGCGCAAGCCTATGCTAAGCTGAGCGGGACCTATAAGCTTCCCGTAAAATCTAGGGAGATTAACTTGTTTTATTTTGAAGGAGACAAGCGTCTTCGCCTTGAGCCAGGTGATGCTGACACCGTGAACTTGATCGGTAGTGAAATTTCGTTCTCTAAGAACGGTTGCCTAAAGTTAATTGAGGAAGATCCAGAGCGGTTTAGTCCGAATGTGGTACTGCGGCCTCTATATCAAGAAATGATACTACCTAACCTGGCTTATATTGGCGGGCCGTCGGAAGTGGGCTACTGGTTGGAGCTAAAAGGGATTTTTGACGAAAATAAAGTCAGCTTTCCGGTATTGATGCCCAGAAATTCATTGGCCATGCTAGGGGCCAATGAAGTCAAGAGAATGGCTCAGTTCAACTTGTCGCTATCCGATCTTTTCTCTGATCCTGCCGAGCAGCTTAAAACCATCATAAACGCCAATGCCGATGTGGATTTGTCAGTAACAGCTGAGAAAGAAGAATTGACCATGTTCTTTGATAAATTGGCCACCCGGGTGAGCATCCTTGATGCAGGCCTGGAAAAGTCCGTCAAAGCCGATCTATCCCGCGTACTGGCGCAGCTTGACAACTTAGAAAAGAAGTTGGTAAAGTCAGCGAAGAACAAAAATGAATCCATGGTAAACCAAGTTAACAGGCTCTTGGAATCACTCTATCCCAATGGGGTGTTTCAGGAGCGATACGCATCTCTTTTTTCTATGTTGATTCGCTATGACTTGGGAATTATTGACGAAATGAAGGCGTGCATTGAACCTTTTGACACCAGTTTAAAAGTTCTTTCAGAAGTGGTGGATTAGTATTGGTAATAGAAAGTAGCCCCCTGTCTTCCTCTATATAACACCTTCTGAGTCAGATTAAAGCTAGAGGTGCACAGGTCTGAGTGTGTTTTAACCGTTTCTAGAGTAGGGCAGCGTTTTAAATTATAACCACTGAGCACACAGAGATTGCACAGAGTTCACCAAGAGTTATTTAAATTGTCAAACCTCTGTGTCTTTGTGCCTTCTTAGTGCCCTCCGTGGTTAACATATTAACGAGCTTTAAAAGATTTTGATCTCAGCCCTGCGATCTACCCGTAGCTGCTCGACTGAGCATTCAGTACACTTTGAAATACGTCCAGCTTCACCCCAGCCTTTGGTTTTTATACGCGAAGGGGAAATACCTCGGAATATGAGATATTCTGCAACACGCTGAGCGCGTCGTTCAGACATCCACATGTTGTATTCAGCTTCGCCAGCCTCATCTGAGTATCCATTAGATTCCAATTGCAAGCTGCTCTCTGAGTTCAGAATTTCAAATATTTTCCCGAGCGTTATCGAGTCTTTTGAGGTAAAGAAGGAGGAGTTTTTATCGAAATAGATCGTCTCTATTCCAGAATTCAACTTAGGTTCAACCACCACTGGGGGACTCATCTCTATCAGATCGGGTTCAACCATTGGGGTATTTATCTCAGCTATTTCACTTAAGAGCTCATCGATGGTCATCTCTATACACTCTTCAGTTTCTTCAGAGGTTTGATCGTAGGTGTCAGGACAAAAACCACTCACCGATCCTTCTAGGGCCATTAGGGATCCTTGGCTTTTCAGGCCAAGTGTTTGATACACATAGGCAGTTTGATTGTCTGCTGAAGCAACGGCAACGGAATTTTGATCTTGTAGCCAGTTGTCGGATTCATAGCCTCTAAAAAGAAGGAGGTCCTCACCTTCAGACACATTCATCAAAGCCAACGTGTTGGCGGCGCTGTGAGGAAGTTTTACATACAGGAATTCCCCGGAAGGATTACTCCTCAACTCTGCCACAACTTCACCCTCATTAAAAATGAGCAAAGTCATATCAGGATCATACGCTTCCGTCATGATGATATAGTTGGCATCATAAGGAAGGCTCTTAAAATCAAAGTTGCCATCCTTATCCACAATGGCGGTATAAATGATATCTCCTGCTTCATTGATAAGAAATACTTTCATACCCTCACCGCTTTTATAAGGGAGGGTGCTATAGTCCACTTTACCTGATAACGTCTTGGTGCTTTCATGGTCGACGAGGCCCAGGCTATCAGCACTGTATAAAAACTGCAGGCCACCCATTTCCTTGTAGGACAGCTTTTTATATATAAATTCTCCCTTGTCATTGACCGCTAATTCCGCAATGATCTTCCCGTTATCATCCAATAAGATCATGACGAGATCATCATTTCCTGCATCTGTTTGAATGACAAAATTGTGATCATAAGGTAAATTGCTGAATTCAAAATTCCCGTTCTTATCTGTGTAGTCGAAATATATTTCCTCACCCAAATCGTTTACCAGGAATACCCGTAAACTATCCAGGGATTTGCCATTCAGTGTCTGGTACTGAAATATGCCCTTGATGGAAACGGGCATTTCAGATGGTTTCATCCATTTCATTGAAAACCCATAGATGTCATCCTTTTGGTTGGGATTTCTATTAGATGAAAAATACCCGGTCTTCTGCCCGCTATTAAGAAAAAAACCGAAATCATCAGCCGAGGAATTAATGGAGGAATCAAGGTGTGTCACAGTCGTTATTTTTCCCTCTTTCATTAAGGAATAATGTAGATCCAACCCGCCATAGCCTGGATGTCCATCAGAAGAGAAAAAGAACAAACTATCTTTATACATAAACGGAAAAGCTTCATTCCCGGCCGTATTCACTTTAGGCCCCAGGTTCACCGGTTCCGACCACGTTCCGTTCTCATTTTTTGAGATGTAAATATCTTTTCCGCCAAATCCACCTTCCCTATCTGAAACAAAGTAGAGGCTTTGTCCATCAGAAGATAAGGCTGGGTGCCCGTAAGAGTACTGCGGGTTATTGATGTTGAGCATTTCAATTTCCCGCCATTTATTCTTCTCCAACCGGGTAGAAAAGAGCTGGGGACGATAAATACGTTCTTCTCCAATCCTGAAATACTGTACCCTTGTGAATACCGCGAATTTGCCAGAGTCATCAAAAGAGATTGGGCCACTGTGCTGAAGCTGACTAATGCGGCCAGAGAACAATCTGGGATGGGAATAGCTTGTTGAATCATTGGTGGTTTTTATGGTAGAATATTGAATCGTGAGATAGGATTTTTTCCGGAATCCAGTCTCTCCATAATTGATTAGATCAATATCTCGCTCTGCCACAAAAATCAGCTTGTCATCAAGCACAACAGGGGAGAACTCCAGGCCAGAAGAATTCAATCCTTTGATCACATGCACGCTGAAAATGGGTACCTGCTCTTCATCGGCGTCAACTGCTAAAACAGAGTGGGAGAGAAGCAGCACAAGAAGTATGGGAATAGGAAGGAATCGTAAATAAACCATCTTCCCCACAGCGCTAAATTTCGAATCTAAATTTGAGATCATAATAATCTCGGTGAAATTTGCTGGGCTGGTTTTCCAATATTAAAATCTGCACCGATAAACAATTCATGGGACCCATTATTGAAGTCATTCAGCGCATTCAATCCCAGGTCATAAGAATAACCAGCCCGCAAGATGTCCGTAATATTGAATTCTGCGATAATCACTAAATCCTGGGAAGTTCGATAAGAAACCCCAAGCCAAAATATTTCCTTCATAAGCACGCTCATGTTAATATCAATATTAACGGGCGCACGGGCCGTGTATTTTATCAAAGCAGAAGGTTTGAAGACCAAGTTCTTATTAATAATATAGGCATATCCAAAATTCACCAACACATGTTGGGTTAACTGGGTCGAAGCTTCAGCTATGCCGTCATACTTCGCTTGTCCGCCTGCAATATGCGTAATCGCCAGGCCACCAAATAAGGTCTTCGTATAATAATAGAGTCCAAAATCAAAGCTGGGTATAAATCCACCTCCGATAGAGGCCCCTGAGAATTTGTCAACGTCCTTGTATTCAATGGCATTCCCGTCAAGCTGAAATCGATAAGTTCCCGCTCTTAAAGCCATGGATAATTTCCCATCTCGCAGCGGAAGATGATACGCATAGGTTCCAAATATCCCCAGGTTGTTTGTCGGCCCAATCTTGTCATTGATGACGTTAAATCCAAGCCCTACTTTTTTGTTCTTCAATGGCGTGTGCAAACTAATGGATTGGCTTTGAGGAGCACCCTTAAGACCCACCCATTGGTTTCTGTACAGCATTACTGCACTGAAAGCCTGTCTACTTCCAGCATAAGCTGGATTAACTGTAAATGGATTAAACATATATTGACTGTACAGCGTAGCCTGTTGCGCTTGTGCGTCAGATATGATGAACAACGCGCACAGCAGCAGTATCATCCTTCTCGTTTTAGCTATATGTCTAAACATCTGCTTCACTGTCTTAACGTGTCAATTGTACCCATCCAACAAACTTTTCTTCTCCAGCTTCAATAATATAGAAATAGGTGCCTTGAGGCAGGTCCTGTCCACCTCGGTTATCCCCTTTCCAGACCACCGTCTCATTATCATATCCTTCAAACGATTGAACAACATCTTCCCACCTATTGAAAATGGTCACTTTGTTCTCGCGGAATGAGCTGATTCCGTCGATAATCCAGAGGTCATTGTCCCCATCTCCATTGGGTGTAAATCCATTATAAATATGCCACCCACAGTTAGGCGTGTTGTCGATGATCACCCGGACCGAATCCTGGTACGTACAGCTGTCAACAGTGGCAATCACAAAATAGGTGGTGGTGATGGCTGGTCTAGCAACAGGATTTGCAATGCTGGTATCACTCAATCCAGTGGACGGATACCAGGCATATTGAACTCCGCCGGTGGCCAGTAATTCAACCGAGTTGCCTAGACAGAGCGTTACATCTTCACCGGCATCCACACTACCCTGGGAATATACAATCAGCTCCACTTCAACAGCGGCACTCGTACAAGCTCCAACACTTTCTGTAACATAGAAGTAGTTGGATCCTGTTATAAATGTAAGCGGAGTAAAAGCATTTCCAGTTGCAATTGGAGGACTCGAGAGGTTATCGAACCATTCAATATTTCCATTAGACTGGGGAACGGCATTCAGAAACGGGCCTGGGTCACCTTCGCAATAAGACACAAGGCTGTCTACTATCGGAGGCAGGGGAGCAGGGGCCACGGTTACAGTGAGCGATCCACCTATTGTTCCAGTGCAGTTTGCACTATCCGTTAGACTGATCAAGGTATAAGTAGTCGTAATAAAAGGGCTTAAGGTCAATAAATCGTTGTCCATTACATTAGCCAAAGTAATCTGAGAGGAGCCATCTGTATAGACGATTTGGAAAGGGCCCAAACCGGTCATATTCAGTATGAAAGTGGCAGAGTCACCTGCACAAATTGTTTGTGTTCCTATCAACGTCATATTGGGTGTGAGAAGTATGGGTACCATTACCGTATCTGAATTGGCACATCCCGCACCTGCTACTGTGTAGACAACGGGCCATAAGCCGGGCCCACTTACCAGCGGTGAAAATAAACCATTCACCGAGTCAACAATGCCATTTCCACTCCAGGTTCCCAGGGCAGGAGTACCGCTTAAACTGATCAAACCGGTATCAATACCGCAAACTGCTGGAACCGAGGCAATACTCACACTTGGAACAGCACTGATGGTCACTTGAACCGTATCTGACGTTGGACAAGGCCCACCTGTTGTATACACTATATTATAGGTGCCAGGTACTGAGGCTCCCAAGAGAATCTCACCCGTTGATGGAATGAGTGTAAGATTAGGCGGCGCTGAAAAGGTTCCTCCTGCATTCCCAGTAACGGTTGGAAGTGGATTCGAAATGTTTTGACAGAAGATTAATCCCGAGTAGGAGAATGAGGCGTTCTCCACCGGATAATTGGAAATGGTAACTGTATCGGCAGCAACGCAAGTATTGGCGTCTGTTACCGACACGGAATACGTGCCAATACAAAGACCAGAAATTGCAGTGCTTGAGGGCCCATTGCTCCATGAATAGATCAGCGGGGCTGTTCCTCCAACAACGGTAGCGACTGCCGTACCATTACAAGAACCCACACATATAGAATCTATTCCACCTATGGTCACATTCATGGCAGCTGGGTCTGTTAAAGTTACCGATACAGAAGCGATGCAGCCATTGGCATCCATTACCGATGCAGCATAGGTGCCAGCACAAAGGCCAATTGCTGATACGGTTGTCTGAGCAGCGGGATCATCCCACAGATACGTATAGGGTGATACTCCTCCAAAACCACTGGCGGTTGCCATTCCATCACATAAACCAAAACAAGAAGGATTGAACGAAGCAGTAATCAACGGAACCATAGGAGCAGGTGATATGATCGTTACAGAGTCCATGCTAGAGCAACCCGCAGCATCGGTCACGGAGACTAAATAGGTACCGGCACACAAGCTGCCAGCCGTTGCCGTCGTTTGGACGGGAACGGTGTTCCAACTGAAGGCAAATGTACCAGTTCCACCAGATACGGTGGCCACGCCTTGTCCATCGCATGAGTTTGCACAAGAGGGGTTAACCGAGGAAGTTGCCAAAACAATTGGATTACCTACAGTTAGATTTGTAGTCACAAGGCTACTGTCGCAACCAGTGACGATACTGGAGAAACTGTCCACATACGTGCCGGTAATGAATTGATAGGCCCCTTCAAGAAAAACGCTATCTCCATCACAAATGGAGATTGAACTGCTTGTTAAAGCCGGAGAGAAGACCGTAAGGGTTGTTACCACAATACTGTCGCATCCATTAATGGTGGCTGTTGAGTCCGCATATACACCACTTGTTGTTTGCCAAATACCGGCAAGAAGAACGCTGTCGCCATCGCAAATGGTATCAAAAAGAATAAAGACATACGCTTGATTCACAGTCAATGTAGTTGAAACGATGCTGTCACAACCATTGTTTGTTTGTAAAGTATCCACATATATTCCCGACGTATTCTGAAATGCACCGCCAAGTAGAACACTGTCAGCACTACAGATCGCGGCAGCAGTAGCCACTGTGTACGATGGATTTACAACCAATATTGTTGAAACAATACTATCGCATCCTGTGCTTGTAAATAAGGTGTCCATATAGGTTCCTGCAGTAGTTTGATATACGCCTCCAAGAAGGATGCTATCACCTGAACAGATAGTATCTGCAAAAACCAGGATATACGATGGATTAACAATCAACGTAGTTGAAATGATACTGTCACATCCATTCATGGTGGTTGCTGAGTCTATATATACACCACTTGTTGTTTGCCAGATACCACCGATTTGAATACTGTCTCCATCACATATCATATCAGTAAAAGCCAGCGCATAAGATGGATTCACGGTAAGCGAGGTTGTAACGATGCTGTCGCAGCCATTAGCTGAAACCAATGAATCCTGATAGATTCCACTGGTTGTTTGCCAGGCTCCAGCAAGCAAAATACTGTCTCCAACACAGATGGTGTTGCTMGAATTCACCGCATARGTTGGATTTAYGAAAAGGGTAGTSGTAATGACGCTGTCGCAACCACTGCTGGATAGAAGTGAGTCAATATAGGTTCCGGGGGTATTTTGATAAGCACCTCCAAGCAGCATGCTGTCGGTATCACAGATCGTATCTGTAAAAGCCAATGTGTATGTTGGATTCACAATCAACGTAGTTGAAATGATGCTGTCGCATCCACTAATGGTGGTGGCTGAATCCGTATACACGCCACTTGTTGTTTGCCAGATGCCGCCTATTTGAATGCTGTCTCCATCACAAATCGTATCCGTAAAAGCAAGGGCGTAAGTTGGATTTACAACAAGCGTGGTTGAAACGATGCTGTCACAGCCATTGATTGAAATGGTAGAATCCCAATACACTCCGCTGGTTGTTTGCCAGATACCCGCTACTAGAACACTGTCTCCATCACAGAGCGTATCAGTCAAATTAATGGCATAAGTTGGATTCACAATCAAGGTAGTGGTAACGATACTATCACAACTTGAATTGGTTTGGAAAGTGTCAACATAAGTTCCCGGTGTATTTTGAAATGCACCTCCTAGGAGCATACTATCACCGGCACAGATCGTTTCAGAAGTAGTCAAAGCGAAAGTTGGATTGACTGTCAACGTTGTGGTCACAATACTATCGCATCCATTGCTGGATGGTAACGTGTCAATATAAGTACCTGCTGTGTTTTGATAGGCACCTCCGAGCAGAACGCTATCGTTGGAGCAGATGGTATCCGTTGTCAGGGTAAGTAGCATTGGATTAACGCTAATCGTAGTTGCGTCAGTTGAGATGCACCCATTACCATCGGTTACTGTGAGCAGATACGTAGTTGATACCGTCGGATTAGCTATTGGATTGGGCTGCGTTGCATCATTCAATGTACTAACCGGATCCCACAAATAAGTGTATAGGCCAACGCCTCCAGAAGCAGAAGGGGTACCGCCTATTTGAAGACTGTCTCCAAAACATATTGAAGTAAAGATTCCAGCGTCCGGAATTAGCACCGAAGGTTCGTCTATGGTTACGCTATCCGAATCCGAACATCCCTGAATATCTGTGACCATAACCCAATTGATACCTGTCCCAAGTGCAAATGCCGTATCATTGGTACTTCCTGACGGGCTCCAGAAGAAACCGTAAGGTGATGTTCCACCGGTTGCAGTTGCCACAGCAAATCCATCCGAGAGGCCATTACAAGAAATGTCAGCACTGTCTGTAATGGCAACAATCATTGAGATGGGCTCATCCAATGTTACCGAATCAACAACACTACAGCCATTGTTGTCAGTGATGGTCACAGTATGTAGCCCTCCTGCTAACCCAGTAGCGGTGTCATTGGTGATACCTGATGGAAACCAGGAGAATAGGTAGGGTAGCGTTCCCCCGGTTGCCTGTACAATTGCTGTCCCATCATTGCTGCCAAAGCAGCTAAGATCGGTGCTGTCAAGCATGAATGGAATCAAAGCAGGTGGTTCGGTGACAATATCCGTCAGTGAATCAATGCATCCCAGCGCATCGGTGATGCGTACTTCATAAGTGCCTGAATATAAGTTGAAGACAGTATCGTTTGTTTGAAATGCAGGGTCATCCCATAAATAATTATAAGGGGGCGTACCGCCTGAAATTACCGTTACACTAATTGAACCTGTTGTATCACCAAAACACGAATTGTTAACTGCCGTTGATGTCAAACTGAACGGAGTACAGGGTACTAATTTGTATTCATGAGCTCCCATCCAAGGCACTGTGCTTCGTACTGTGTCATCGATATCCACCGGAACATCGAACAACAAGTTGTTACCACTTTGTAAGATACCAGGTGAACTAACGGTTAAATGGAGGTTAGGAATTGAGGTATAAATTGGGTCAACTGACACTGAATTCAGATCATGGCCCGTTCCAAGCCGCCAAGGGGCAAGAGAAGGATAAGTCGTACCTGCTTCATATCCCAATATTGGACCGGTGGTGTGAAGGTCGTTATAATCCATCGCCGAAACAACCGTAGTGTTGGTCAGATACACGGTATACCCTCCGCCTGAATTGGAAAAAATATTGTTGTGCACGGTAATGTTACTTCCGGTACTTCCGACAAAAAGCGGACGCGCATTGGTCGTACTCGTGGAAGTAATATGAATACTATTGTGGAAAACATTGATTAGATTGTTATTCGCAGACAGATGAATTCCGTAACCTGCCCCTGCGACGCCCATCTGTATAAAATTGTTGGAAATCAATCCTCTGGCCCCAAGGGTTCCATCGCAATTAATTAACAGCATGCCGTAGCCATCAGCTGTTCCTGAACTAATTTTGTTGCTCTCTACCACTATATTGCTATCGCAATTCAACATATATATCCCATAATAACTGGCTGTAGAAGCATTGGTCCGGATAAAGTTGTCAGCAATTGTAACAGCTTTTTTGTTTTCCATCCATATCCCCATAAAATACTGATTCAAGAACTGATTGCCTTTAATAAGCATTCCCGGTTCTGCCGTGATTACATTGAGGCCGCGACTCCCTTCATTGAAAATGTTTTTCAGGAACCAATTGTTTTGACCGTTACCCAGCGCCTGGTAAACCACTGCTCTTTGATCGGAGAAGAGCAAGGTGCTGACACCGTTAAGTATGTTCCGAACTAACTTAATATTAGAGGCTCCGTTCACCAGCTCGACGACCCTCCCGTTGTCAGCATCTGTTGCTGAGAGCGTCATTAATCTAAACGTGACGAAATCAGCGTTGTTGAACCTTAGCGTATAATTGTCCGCCACTGAAGCAGCAAATGTGAGGGTCACTGTGGTACTGTCTAGTACCTCAGACTGAAAGACCACGTTATTTACATTTGAAACATTACAGATGGAATCAATTTGTATTTGCTCTACATACGTGCCGCTACGTACGTTGAACAATACAGGGGCAGATACCCCTCTTACATTTAATGCGTTTACAGCTTGTGTGAAGTTTACAAAATCAGGTGTTACGCCTCCAATCGTATAAACACCAGCAAGTGGTGTAGGAGGAGGTACTAAAGTTACGGATGCATTAGCCGAACACCCATATCCGTCAGTGATGATAACGGTGTAGGTTCCAGCGACCAACCCAGTAGCAGTTGAGTCTGTTTGTAGTCCAGGGTCATCCCATAAATAGGTATAAGGTGGAGCGCCACCTCCCAGTCTGCCTGTTGCAAATCCAGAGTTCGGTGACGTACACCTAATTTGGCCAACATCAACGATGGTTGCGCTAACATTGTTTTGGGTAATGGTGACCTCCTCATTGAAAATGCACCCGTTCAAATCAGTGATGGCAACGGAGTAAGTGCTGGGCCCACTAATACTGGCAGTAGGATTTTGGATATTGGGATTGGATAATCCAGTAGTTGGGGTCCAATTGTATGTATAACCCACAGGGAGAGCGGTGTCAGAATAGCACAAGTTAAATCGGATGTCGGGCCTGTTTGTACTACTTGTAGGCGAAATAGACGTTGCACATGCATCGAACAGGTTATTGTTGTAATAAACAACCGAAGAATAGCCTGTAACCGTATAAAATGTTGAACTGTTTAGCGTAAAATTGGGCTCTGACCTGTTGTCAAAGCAAACCTCTACCACCAGATTAGAAATGCCATCCCAATTGTAATTGGTGTCTAAGCTATAGACATTCCAACCGGGTACTATGTTGACCGTTTTCGGTGAAAATACTGGTGTGAGTCCTGGCTCCCATGTTACTAAATTAGAAGTAGGTGTACAGCCAATTTTAAGTGTAAAGTTCTTGTAATTCGTGGCTCCATTTACCACATCGATATTAAATCCCAAACTGCTAATGGTACCGGCCTCTAGTCCCCAATCTTGTAGATCACTTGCCAAATAAAGTATTTGGTGCTTAGCATTCTTGAACCGATTGCCATAGGGCGCTGGGTAGGCTGTGGATGTGTTAGACACCCCACCATCTCCAATATCAAATGGTAATCCTTCAATGCAGAAATCTGTTGATGGCCCGCAGATAGAAGGACTTCCAAGTCCGGCCACATTCAAGTTTACTACCTGGGGACCCGGGCAAATCACCRTTGGATCAGCACCAGCTCTGAGYGACCTRCCAGACACGTATACGTCAACGGWGTCWATYCGGTCRCAACCGCCATTKGTAACGAAYACATAATACCTAASACTATCRGRGGGAWATACCRAAGGACTTTGCACTAMAGTATCAGAAATATARTACGGTGGCYCCCAGTAGTAGGTATACACTCCCGCGTTGCTGGGTACGGTAGAAATTCCGATGGTGTCTCCAAAGCAAATGGTGGTATCATTCGAGGTTGMCAAGGTAAAGTTTGCACCTACATTGATGGTAGTGTTCGCTGATCCAATACAGGTGGAGCCAGAATCTTGAACAGTAACCGTATATGTTGTGGAAACCGATGGAGAAGCAATTGGATCGGCAATCGTGTCATTTGAAAGGCCAGCTGCAGGCGTCCAGGTATAAATAGGCTTAGGAAGGGTTTGCTGACACAACTGCAAGAAAAGATTAGGCAACTTTTTATGGTCAAAAGCCGGACTGAGCGTACATCCAGATCCCATCGAGCCCGAGTTGTTTACCGTTGCAAAATAAGAGGTATTGGCATATTCGATGCTGTCGTCCGCCGTGATTGTTGTATTGGTCCAGCAGACCTCTACAACAAGGTTACTCACCCCATCCCAGCTATAAGCATCGTCCAAAGAAACCATATTTATTCCAGGTACAGTATTGTAGGTGCCACTGAAGACCGGCAATGTGGTGAACCATTTGCTGTTATCCAAAGCATCATCAGAGGTACACGTCATTCCTATATTGAACCCGGAGTAAGGAGCAGAGCTGTTTTTTGACAGGATATTCCACCCGATTGATTCAATAACACCCCCGGTAAAACCAGCGTTTATTAAATCAGACGCTAGATACAAGTATTGACTTTTAGATTTTTTGTCACCTCCGTTAAACGGCCCGAGCTCCCAGGTGCTCAATGTCCCATTGCCTACTATTCCACCTTGTGTGGGTCCACTACATACGAACAAAAGGTTTAAGGCACAAGATGGAGGATTGAGAACCGCGATTGCCTCTAGCTGAAGGCTTTCACCAGCACACAAATTCGTATCGGGTGGCGAAACCAATACGAAAGGGGCCACACCAGCGACCACAATTTCTAAAGAATCTTCTTGCGTACATCCAGATCCAGCAGTAACTTTAACAACATAAACTGTCGTATCAGACGGCGTTGCAATTGGATTGGCTATCGTTGGATCGGAAAGATCTAAGTTTGGATTTTCCCAGTTGTAAATAAATGGTCCATCTACAGGGTTGGTTGACACATCCAATTGTACTGATTCATTCCGGCATATGGTGTCGGTTGAAGGTGAGAGGGCCATAGAGAAATTCCCGGTAACTGAAACCTGTACCATATCAGTATTCGGACAGGAACTACTCAGGTTACTCGTAACCGTGTATGTAGTAGTTACAGAAGGTGAAGCCACCGGATTAGGGCAGTTTGTACAACTCAATCCAGCTGATGGACTCCATGTAAATGCAGTTCCACCCGTAGCATTTAATTGGGCCGGTACTCCACCAGGGCAATATACCGCATCAGGGCCTGCGTTTGTACTGGGTTCGACAATGATTTCAAAAGCATAAGATTGAACACCCAAGATCGGGCAAGCATCATCTTCTATAGTGACTGTAAAAATGTGAATTCCGGAATCTGCCGCTGTTGGCACCCATGAAAATGAACCCTCAACTGGAAGCACTCCTGTGGTGGTAAACGAAGCGCCTGGGATGGCCAAAGCAAGATTGGTGGTCATGCTGAGTACGTCTCCAACATTGAGATCTGAGCCTGTAACGTCAAAATTAACCGCTGCTCCCATGCATACTTTTACGGTATTGCTATCGACCAATATTCCTCCTCCAGTTAGATTTACAATACCCCCACTTGTCATAAATGGAATTAGGTTGGTAGGGCAATCAAGCACGCGTATTTGCACATCTCGCATTACGCTTCCTATCAAGATACCGTTTCGGTACTCTTCAACCAGGACAGTTACAACGCCAACTTGAATTGAATCAGGATTGATTTTTAGATTGCCAGAGTTCTGGTCAAAGTTGACAGAACCGGTGGTGGTTGAAATGGGGTAAGTAGGGGAGTATCCACCTGTATAAGCTAAAGGTGTACCAGAGGCGCCAAGCGCGTTGACTAAAGTGTAATGAAGTGAATCACCATCTGGATCATAGGTGCCCATATTGTAGTTCACCAACTGGCTGTCACAGATGTAGGGAACCGGCGAAGTGGTGAATGCTGGTGACGTGTTACATATGCCTAATGAGTTGTCAAGTGTTGACCGTACATGGAGGCTCTGTATAGACGGATTAACTAAGTTGGTAATATCCCAATTCCTACAACACTGTTCATGACTGAAGATCCAATCAGGGCAATTGAAAGGTAGTGTGAGGGTATCTTGATATGTGTATTTCTCTACACCTGGTTCAGTACCACCCGCACACTCGCTCAGTGCCGTAGGACACAAAGGGGAAATATCCTGGCCAGGCCCCAACTGGTTTAAACTAAAAGAAAAATTAACTCCGCAGGCCGCTGATGCAATAGTGATCAGTTGCGTAGCTGGTGCTGCAGAACCGGAGCAATCTCGATAAAAATTCAGCGTAAATTGATAGAGATTTCCTCCCAGGCATTCATAAGTAATCTCGGCGCCAACTCCGTGAGAGGCTTTGGCTTCGCGAAGATTGAAGGGACCAAGAATTAGTAAAACTGCTAAAACAGCAATATATGCAACCCTGACCCTATGACTAAACGCAGTTCTCAAATGCGGTTCTCTCCTTGAAAATAACCATCGAGAGGTGGTTAGCGCCTTCTCGACAGCGTTCGTTTTAAGTGATTTATTATCTACGAATTTGATCTGTAATTGTTACGATTTATTGAGGTAATAAAGATATGCAAAACTATCAGACGGTGAGGTGTTGAAATGGTTGCTCAATTCATTGTTAGTAAATATGTGTTTTCCAATCTTGTCAGGTAAGAGAATGTCTATCTTTGTGCATGCGAGAAATGGTGATAGTAATAGATTTTGGATCTCAGTACACCCAACTGATAGCCAGAAGGTTGAGGGAGCTGAATGTATACTGTGAGATTCATCCTCACAATTCGATCCCGAACCTAAATGGTTCAGTAAAGGGAATAATTCTTTCAGGAAGCCCGTTTTCGGTGCTGGATCGTGCTGCTCCAAACCCTGATTTATCTGCCATTCTTGGTCATTATCCAGTGTTGGGCGTGTGCTATGGTGCCCAGTTACTCGCCAAAAACTATAAGGGGGAGGTAGCTCCGTCAAATACGCGGGAATATGGGCGTGCAAATCTTTCGTTTGTAGCGTCCAATTCTACTCTTTTTAAAGGCATATCTTCAGGTAGCCAGGTATGGATGTCCCATGGTGATACAATCAATACATTGCCAGCTGAGTTTGAGAAAATTGCAAGCACCAAAGATGTGGAAATTGCGGGGTTCAAGATACAGAATGAGCTGAGTTTTGGTATACAGTTTCATCCGGAGGTATTTCATTCCACTGATGGAGCAACGCTATTGAAAAACTTTCTGGTGGACATCTGCAAGTGCAGCCAGGACTGGACACCGGATGCGTTTGTAGCGACACAAGTCTCCGAACTGAAGCAAACATTGGGTACGGACAAAGTTGTTCTTGGCTTATCTGGGGGCGTGGATTCAACTGTGGCTGCCATCTTACTCCAGAAGGCAATTGGCGATAATCTGAATTGCATTTTTGTTGACAATGGCCTGCTTAGAAAGAATGAGTTTGAAAGCGTTTTAGAGCAGTACCAGGGTATGGGGCTGAATGTGAAAGGCGTGAATGCCAAAGAGAAGTTTTACAAAGAGTTGGATGGTTTAACTGACCCCGAGGCAAAAAGAAAGGCTATTGGTAAAGTTTTTATTGATGTATTTGATGAAGAATCGAAACTTGTCGGGGATGCTAAGTGGCTGGGACAGGGGACCATTTATCCAGATGTAATCGAATCAGTATCTGTAAACGGCCCATCTGCAACGATCAAATCACACCATAATGTAGGTGGATTGCCAGATTACATGAAACTTGAGGTCGTAGAGCCATTGCGGGCCTTGTTCAAAGATGAAGTCAGACGCGTTGGGGCTTCTTTGGAGATCAATCCAACATTATTGGGCCGTCATCCATTTCCAGGACCTGGCTTAGGTATTCGGATATTGGGAAATATCACTCCGGAAAAGGTACACATTTTGCAAGAGGTTGACCATATCTTCATTAATAGTTTGAAAAAGGAAGGACTCTATGATGATGTTTGGCAAGCAGGGGCCATGCTCTTACCGGTACAATCAGTAGGGGTAATGGGAGATGAAAGAACGTACGAACAGGTAGTTGCGTTAAGAGCCGTAAGCTCCACGGATGGAATGACCGCGGACTGGTGTCATTTACCTTATGCGTTTTTAAGCAACGTTTCAAATGAAATCATTAATAAAGTAAAAGGAATAAATAGGGTAGTATACGATATTAGCTCAAAACCACCCGCTACTATTGAATGGGAATAACAGGCTATAAAGGAAAATGAATAAATTTCGATTTCTGTCACTCTTATTTTGTCTCACTTTATACGGAAGCACTGTATTGGCTCAGGACGACCCTGCTCCTAAGAATACAATTAAAATAATTGAAGGCAAAAAGTTCTATGTACATACTGTCTCCAAGGGCGAAACCCTGTATGGTATATCTAACAGGTATGATGTAGAAGTGAAAGAGATAGTGTTTGAAAACCCGCTAACTATCAATGGGTTAAAAGTGGGGGAGACCATTAGAATCCCAGTGCCTATTATCATACTTGACCCTATGGTTTTGGATGGTAAGTATATCTATCACACCGTTCAGGCAGGAGAAACTTATTATTCCCTATCCAGGCAGTATGATATCAGCATCGAGACCATCGATCTCGCTAATCCCGAAATTGTAGGTACCATTAAGGCTGGTTCTACCATTCGAATACCGGTTCTTAGAAAAGCGATCAGTAAATCCAGTTTACTACAGGATGTAGTTGAGCGCATGGATACCACTGCATCCTTGTTGGTTCCAGATAGCATCACGCTTGATTCAGCATTAATCGCAGTGAGGGACAGCATTGTATTAAAGGACACCTACCAGATTGCGGTAATGCTGCCCTTGTTCTTAAATAAAAATGATACTTTGAGCGCACAGAGGGGAAAAGACGACCCGATTAAAATTTATCGAAAGTCCATTATCGGTATTGAGTTCTATGAAGGCGTAATGCTCGCGCTCGACTCCTTGAGAAAGCAAGGATATAAAGCGGAAGTTACCATTTACGACACGGAGAAAGATACAAGTAGGATCAAAGAGTTCATGAAAGATCCCAAGCTGCCCCATACGGACCTACTCATTGGCCCTTTGTATCGGAGCAATATGATGATGATCAGACAATATGCCATTGATAATAAGATTCATATGGTTTCTCCATTTGTGGCAACGAATAAGATATTAATTGGCAATGAATACATAAGTAAGGTAAAGCCGTCGGTGCAAACGAACGTTGAAGAAATTGCCAGATATGTATCGAGTGAATTTTTAACAGACAATATGTTGCAGCTCGAAACATTCAACGTTATCCTGGTTCACAATGGAGATGCCGGAGAAAAGATGCTTTGTGAATTATTCAAACAAAAAACGGCTACTTTTCGAAAATCGACTAAAGACAGCATTCAAAATCAACTTTCTTATCGAGAAATAAAAGTGGTGGAATACCTGGACAAGGAGATGCAGGCGGTAGAAGAGGCGTTGTCAGTTGGAGATTCGAATATCCTGGTAATCTTATCCAGAGATCAAATATTTGTGAGTACCATTCTTGCAGGGYTGCACMGCAAACGCAATGATTACTCCATCGTGGTTTTTGGYCTCCCGGTGTGGCAGAATTTCAGAAACCTGGAGTCAAAAAAATTGATGGACCTCAATGTGCATCTGGCATCGTCGGAGTACATTGACTACAGTGAGGAAGAGGTAAAAAGGTTTGTGAGTAGCTTTGGTAAGAAGTATCATACGTATCCTACCAAATATGCGTTTGAAGGATTTGACGCCATTTACTTTTACTTACAAGTGCTTCACCAATATGGCTATCGATTTAGTTCCTATTTGCCTGATGCGAAGATTCCTTCCCTGAAGAGCGGGAAGTGTTATAAGAAGATTGGTGTTGGAAGTGGATATGAGAACAAGAGGGTCTTTATCCTTAAGTATGAAGATTATGATCTCGTGCTGAAATCAAGTTCGGCGGCTCATTAAGGGGTACACCACTTATATTTTACGTAAGATTACCAAGGCTGCGCAAAGCACGCTAGCAAATGGTCTGCTAACCTTTCGAATTTACATTCTTAGGACAAACCCCCTTCCGTACTTAACGTATTTGTAATCAGTTCAAGCCTCTTTCTTATTCTTCCAGCGCTTGTGTGACCATAGCCAGTTGGCTGGGTTTTTTTCAATAGCGGCTTCCAGTTTATCCACGTAGGCTTCCGTGATAAACTTGTCTTCCGTACTTCCAGGTTCTTCTGTAATTAAAGAATACTCAATTGTGTATTTMCCCCGGCCAACCTTTTGTAAATCCAGGAATACTACGGCCAGGTTGTACTCCTTTGACAACTGTTCGGGAGCCAAAAAAATGGCGGCATCCTGGTTCATGAACCTCGACCAGTACTCGATTTTATGCCGCATCGGTGATTGATCRGCCCCTAGCTGATACATGGAAGGAAWGCGATCGGATCCTTTTTTTGACTCATKCTCCTTAATGGTACCCACGGTTTGGTACATCGCCAACATTTTCGTGCCGTATCTTCCACGTAAACGATACAGCATCTTTTCCGAAACCTGGCTGGTGAGCTTTTGATAGACSNCWTWKYRGWMMTWCKTWCMRMYWWRSYGAYMSANACNATNCANGMGSMWRCWSMYRAKWGAAAAAATGTCCCTGCAGCATCATGATGCCTCTTCCTTGTTCATACAGTTTATCAATGAGCTCTGTATTGATAAAGGAAACCAGTTCGCGTGATTGCTTTTCATTGGAGTGGATCAACTTTACTGTTTCAACAAGATATTCGCAGAAGTTAAGGTAAAAGTCCTCAACAATTTTTTTGATCTCCACCTTGTTTTTGTCAGGAAAGGCATTTTTTAGATTGGTGAATACCACCTCCTTCCGATAGCCTATGACGTGGTAGCCCAGTACATAAATAACCCTGGCAAAGAGGTATAGCAAGGGAAGAGGAAACTGAGCAATAACCCACAGAAAAGCTAAAACCAAGTGATACATGCAGGTGGAATGTTTAATAGGGTTTGGTTGACCTTTGTAACCTAAAGTACATTATGCCATTAATGCCAGCATTCCAATAATGCAAGCGAGTGGCACAAAAATAATCAACTCAGATGGAGGGATGGAGAATTTATTGAACCGGTCACTTAGGATTGTTCCAAAAATCAGTGGCTCTACTGTCAATTGAATTGGGATTCAATAGATCATCTAGGCTTTGGGGCCTAAGGTTTTGCAGCTTATGACGCCAGGCGGGATCAGCAGGTTCTCCACGAACATTGGAATGGAGCAAGTCATAATTCTGATCTACAAGCTCAGGATTGTAAAAAATGAATTTTGCATTGCTCATGCCTTCCAGCTTGTAATAGTGCCATATCTCGTAAGGGTAGGAGGCAGGGTCCATATTCCGGACCTCTATAGAATTGGGCAGGCCGTATTGYAARTACACGCGTCCTCTGTCCGTCTCATATCCTTTCAAAATCATTCGGCCATATTCYCTTTGAACTTTTCTGACCTGKTCACTGTAAGCCAGCCACAGAGATTCAGSTTGYAAAACGCTGCGCTKCTCCCAGAAATGCTGAAGGTACCGYCTCATCAAATCTTCGTCCCCWACGGCAATTTGTGTTTGGGCATAACTYCTCTCKKTGCCGGTWGATATGGGGCTACARGATCGGATACACTCTGGCAGGGAATCGGCGGGAATATCCATCACAAAAGAGTTGTTGAGATCGAGGTTTGCAAGGTTTTCCGGTTTGATCGGCARGTTGGGATTRCTGCGTTGGAAGAAGAGTTTTTTCYKWACCAGGAGCTTGTTKGTGCGATCCATGATGTCAATCACCAGGTTGTAGTTGCCAGAAGGCAGGTCTACAATAGAAAATTGATCAAAGAGGACATTTACCTCTTTGGCCACTTCCTTTTTAAACTTGGTATACTTATCCAATTGCTGCTCCGAGTCTTGGGACTCGATGTAGTAATTCACCAAAAACCCTTGCTCTACTCCAAGCACTTTTACAGAATTGTATATCTCCGCATAGAACATCATCGTCTCCTTATATTCAGGATAGAACGTGGAGAAGTAGGGGATGAGTTTAACACCTCCTTTTACAAGGTTGCTACGCTCCTCAACACGTTCATAGGAATCCACCAATTCAATATCGGACAGGCTCAGTTTATCCTCCTCAAAATCCAATACCACTACATCATTATACCTGGAAGCCTTTGAGGAATCATCTCCATTTAGATCTTTAATCTGCATTTCAAATTGGTACACCCCATTGGGAAGCGCTATCCKCTGAATGTCKAGGAAAGTAGATTTGACCGCTCCAGAATCTGCCATAATGGGGCTTTGRACCTCATATTTATCGAAGAAYTKWATGGAATCGTTCTTCAGGTAAATCATGGTCACCTCAAGTTYGCCMTGTAGCTCACCGTTCTCATTGGCTTTGTACACRATGCTGTTCCCATTAAAKGCCAAATAAGTTTCRACAAATGGGCCCTCCTYAGGATGTAGAAAMARCGCTTTGTGGTAATARGCTTCCACAGACTGGGAGACCCCACTGACAACTGCAGCTGCAATGAGAACAAGAGAGAGAAAAAGTTTGGTATACATRGTCTTCTTCTTAGACTGTAAAGTTAATGTGTTTTTAGGGATTCTCCCTTCTCTTTATAKGTACGAGAGGTNNGGTGGTTGTGTTTCTTGGWTGYAAKCAACATTCAYGGAAGACRCTTRGATGGMACTATGACTAAACCCGTACTAATTTTAAAATCTTTACGTTTTGTAAAGTAGATGCATTATATTTGATAGATGATAGGTAATTTATTGGCATTCAATGAATACTAGCAGTGAGGAAGAAATTGAGCTAAGGCCAATCAATTTTCAACGTGAAATAAACCTAGATAACTATGCCTTGAAGCATAATAATGCCGTTAAGCCCCTAAATGAATTGAAAGTTCATTTAAAAGGCAAAAAGGACTGGCAATCGAGTAAGGACATCGTTGATTATTTTGGAACCCAAAAGGTACGAACGATTGGAACAAATAGATTAAGGTTTGAAATTGGAGGTAATAATCATAGAATGGTGATTAAATATGCATTCACAGAAAAGAGGATATGGTTTTGGTTGATGTGGATTGGAACTAAAGATGAATCAACAAAGGTTGACTTGGAAGCTGTAGATATGTTTTAAAGCGATGAGGTTATGAAATGGTTGAAAATAAAAGACAATGATATCGACACTTACAATGCTTATTCAACGGTATTGATGAAGTTAGTTGAACAATGCATTGAGAATCGCAAAGATGAGACTGAAAATTCCGAGGTTCAGATATTGCAAATAATTCTCAACGATTATGATGACAGACATCGAATTTTAACTGGAAACAAGTTAACAGCTCCTCAACTAATAAGGATTGCCATGATGAGTCATGGGTTCACAAAAAATATTGAAATAGCCAGCGAATTGGGAGTTGGAGAAAGTTTGATTTCCCAGGTTTTGAATTACAAAAAGAAAGTAAGCAAGAATCTTGCAAAAGCCTTATCCCAGAGGTTTGACATTGAGTTGGAAGATATTCTTAGGGATTATCCCTTGGAGGGCGCAGAAATTGATAAGGTAACTTCAATACTGTCAGAAAAAAAGGAGGAATTAATAGCAAGAAAAAATCAAATTTTGGCGAAAATAAATCGAATGAATAAGACTGTCAATGAAATTGATAAGATGCTTCAAGAGTCAGCTGTCTAACACAAAAACCATTGAAAGCTCACGTTTGGTCAGCCCTCTGTGAGCTACCTGATACCCTCTTAATATTGCCGGAGCGCGTTATAATTGATTTGAAAAGTAACTGTTTATTTTGACCAGAATCTTAAATATATTTGGAGGAATAGTACTGGGGCTTTCGCCAATGACTCTTGTTGGAGTACTTTCTTACATTTTCTATACGGAGTATCCCAATATATATGTCCTACTTGCCGGAGGGGTACTTCTATTTATTGCACTCATCATAGGTATTTCCATCTTCAGAAGTATTCTGAAAGATGGGTTGCTTAAATTTATCACATGGCAGTTTGCTTCACCAGAATTGGACAACTTGAATAGAGGGAAGAAAGAACACTCAGAATGACCGGCGTCGAGATATTCATGACAATCTGGTTTATTGGATTTGCCTACGCTATAACTGCTTTGTTTGTGCGAGGGAAAAAGGCCCTGTCAATATTTCCGGACCCTGAAGGAGTAAAAATACTTTTCCAAGATAAAATGTCAGGCTATTCAACCAAGTCTAGGATGACTAAAAGAGGAGGGGCCAATAAAGTCCTGCATATTGTTGTAACTGATGAGGAGTTATGGCTCAAAAGCAACTGGATATTTGCTGGCATCGGAACTTATTATGATCTCATACACAAAGTAAAACGGGCAAACATTACCAATGTAGAGGGTAAAGAGAAATCCGTCATTGTTGATTTCTTGAATGATAAAGGAGAAAACAAGCAAGTGGTACTAATTACAAGAAAGTTAGACGAGTTATTTTCCGCCTTGAACAATTAATCTACCGAAAATGAAAAAGTCCACAGTCACAGTCGGTATTGTTGGCGCATCGATATGTATTCTGGGATCCCTATTTAGGATTCAGGGTTATCCAGATGGATATCAAGTAGCGGTCTTGGGAATACTAATATTTAATTTCGGATTTGTCCCTATGTGGCTGATCAACACAATTAGCCAGCTAAAGGATAAAGCAGAAAGCCCCAAACACATCATCGGCGCATCCGCTGTAATGCTACTAAGTTTTGGTTTATTATTTAAGGTACTATTCGTCCCCGGGTCAGATTACTTACTTGCTCTTGGTGTATTTCTACTTGGCATACGATTAATCATGTCAATCCGAGAATCCTTACGCGAGGGGGACAAAATGGCCATCCTAGGGGCGTTCTGTTTATTGGCTTTTTCTCTGGCCTTACTGTTCCGAATCCAAAAATATCCAGGCGGCTATTATTTTTTAATAGCCGGAGCAATCTCTTTTGTCATTCTCATGCCCGTATATATTATTGGGAAGTATAACGAACTCGTATCAGGAAACAAGACAAACTGGATAGTTATTCTAATTCTGGGTTCCATGTTTCTCAGTTTGTTCTTACCAATGAATATTTCTAGGGATTTCTTGCGTAAATACACCCATACAGACCTACGGTTAATCGACCAAGCCTCGACAATTTATGAACGAACTGAAGAAGTGTATATGCAAATTGAAATTAGGCAAGCTAGAGATTCGATAATCTCTCCTTCAAAAATAGACGCATTCACCGTCAAAGATAAATCGGCCGCTCTTTGGGCTTATATAGAGTCTTTAAAAGTGGATCTCATACTCAGACTGGAAGCAATCAATGATCGTGAAAAAGCAAAACAGTTATTAAAAAGCGGACAATATGATAAAGGTGATTTTGATAAAGCGACGACCATGTTTTTACTTGAACATAAAGGAGTTAGCCTGCGTCGTGAGCTCGTAATATTGAGTGACTTCTATCTCTCCAAACTCCCTGAAAAAAAATCAAAATTGGCAATAACCATCAGGAATTTATTGAACACAAATGCCCCTCCGGTTCAAGAAGACGAACCCCAGCATAGTTGGGAATCAGGGTATTTTCAAGGGATTCCTGCGGTGGCGGTTATCGCTAACTTATCTCAAATACAGGCAAATTTGAGATACGCTGAGTACTTTGTAGTGGATGATATTTGGAAAAACTCCCAAGCAGATAGAATTCAATAAATGAAGCAACTTAAGAGGGAATTAGAATACCTAATTGGAGAAAATTCCATTTCCGTTGACGAAACGTCCCTAGAGGTATATACAAGAAAGCGTATGTGAAACCGTATTTAAAATTGCGTGGCGGAGAGTAACGGATTACTTCCGTGATCAAAGTTGGAAGCTTCAAAGAAAGATCTACTATCGTGGATTCTTTTTATTTCTCGACGGTTTAATAGACGCAAATCGTTTAACAATCACCCCCAAATAAAAAGATCCTCCCAAATGGAAGGATCTTTCTTTGGCGGAGAGTAAGGGACATTGATTTGATATAAAGAGAGATTAAGCGAGGTAAAGAAAACGCGATTTTACTCTGGTATTTCATGGTTGATAAGTAAGCTTAGATACGCCCGTATTCAACTGAATCAGGCACAAAGTGTATGTAAATTAGTATGTAACAAAATACATACACTATGGCAACTCTTAACTACTACTTAGAAAAGCGTAAAAATAAACATACGGGTGAAATTCAAATTAAGAATGTGCCCATCATTTTACACTTCAATTTTGAGGGAAAAAGACTTCAGTATTATACAGGTGAACGCATAGACTCAAGCAATTGGATTGATAAGAAGTTGGCGAAGGATGGCACGAGTATGAAGGTACAAAAGGTAAAGCCTAGTGTGTCTGGCAGCCTGGAAATCAATCTTCGGCTTGAAAAACTAGCTGAAGATGTGAAGCGAATATATAGAGAAGCACATATTCAGGGCATTGTACCAACCGTACAACATATCAGGGAAACCCTACCCGTAAATCAAAAGAGTAGCAACCTGCCATTCTTTGATGTACTTGATCGTTTCATCCAATCCAAGAAAACTACGTCCACTAGTGGAACGATTACGAAGTTCAACGTAATTAAAAAACACCTAGAACAGTTTTCCAGTAAAAAGAAAATTCGGATTGAGTTTGATTCCATTGATAAACGTTTGTTACAGCGGTTTGCAGATTACCAGTTGCATGATTGTGGGCACACCAATAATACCGTTGCCAAGACAATTAATATCATCAAGTGGTTTTTGAACTGGGCAACTGATGAGGAATACAATAAAAACCTGAAATACAAAGGGTTTACAATGAAGGAACGATATGGAAAGATTATCGTTTTGTCATGGGAGGAATTACAACACTTGTATCAGATGAAACTGAAAAACGAAGCATTAAAACAAGTGCGTGATGTATTTTGTTTCCAATGTTTTACGGGCTTACGATATTCTGACGTAAGGATGTTAAAAAAACACAATATTAAAGATGGTTACATCAATATAACCACTGTTAAGACCAAAGAGGAAAATAAAATTCCATTGAATGATTACGCTACTGCCATCATTGAGAAATACGAAGGTTACCCCGGCGACTTCCTATTACCTGTCATAAGCAACCAGAATATGAACGATCATCTAAAGAAACTGGGCAAGAAAGCAGGATTCAATGAACGCATTGAGATTGTACGTTTCAGGGGTGCAGAACGCATTGTAACCACTGTTTACAAGTATGAAGTACTGACTACTCACATCGGGCGTAAAACATTTACCACCAATAACGGACGATT
>JAESRW010000114.1 GCA_016764395.1 Flavobacteriales bacterium | reverse complement strand
GGGAGGAGTTGATAGATTTTCATGTGCTACCAGTATTTAGGGAATAAAGATACTAGAAATGATTGATAGAAAAATTACTGTGGATTTACGAACCATGATTTAGTAGTTGGAGCTTTATAAAACGGTGAATGGGCAGAGCAGCATTCGATGAGTCAACTAGTTACCCAAGAATACTAACTTGTTTTACTATATTAGTAACCAGCAAATTAACATGAGAAGTCACCTCTTTGTTCTTATATGTCTTTTAGCAGCGAACGATCTTCGTGCTGACCTGGGAGCTTCTGCCATTTATGAAGGTATCTTCAAATTCAAAAATGGCTACACCATCTCCGGCCTCATTGAAGTTTCTGGCTACCGGTTCTCTGCCTATGTTAATGAGCAAGGGAAAGGCGATTACACCAATGACGACAGCCTCTTAAGTGTCGTCAAATCAATAGCGTATCCGAGTTCAGCGCGCACCTATTTAAAGGGCGAATTTACGGTTTACGAACACATCTTTACTCCAGCACATTTTCGAAACCCTCGGTACAACAGCGACCGTTATGGAGTCATTAAACCTGCCAGCACCCACATTTTAAATATTGACAGCCTAGCAAGCGTGAAGTTTATTAGGGCCTTTCAAAACAGAAGAGCATGGCTCACCAGTGAACTCATTGTTGCGCCCAAATGGCTCATAGAAAAGCTGGAGAAGGAAAAATACCAGAACTGGGCCTATTATTCCTATGCTGACGATGCTATGGAGGGGCATTACGCATTGAGCTATAATCCTGAGATTTCAAATGATTCACTGCTGAAGATTCTCACCGCGAATAGGGACCTGCTATGGCCCCGTCTGTATATTATGAATGTGCTGAACCAAGATGTGGCACATGAAGTTACAAGCCATGAGGAATATAAGATCCAGTATCGAAAGTACCTCAAAGCCCACACTGCTTTTAGGTACAAACTCTCTAGAATGCACATTATCATTGTGAGAGTTTGGAGCACATGCTGATAACGGTATCCGCGTTAAGCGTTGTATCCTCTCTACGCCTCCCAAATGCAGGCCTCTGGTCTAAGAATACGTGTTTGGTTTGGTCGTCAAAACCTCAACCTCCAAAAGATCTATTTCGCCATAATACTTTGCCACGCCGGAATATCTCTATTATTCTGGGTTGGTTACAAGTTCTGCCCTTACCGGATTATTGTACATATACTCCAGTTTCTGCCAAATACCAGCTAGATGGGCTATCCTTCCGCCCAAAGCTATAGTCCACATATGGCGCTCTTTTTCCATGATCTATCCGTCTGTTTACGCCAAATAGGCTGATAAAAATACCGCACTCAGATAAACCCAAATAACTGAAAATAAAACATGTACAACCGTTTCAAATATTTTACCCCTCCAAACTTTTGAAGAATATCCAAAAAACTGAACGATTAATCTGATTGTCCAAAAAACTCCAAACCCTAAACAAATGCGTCTGCCCAAAGCTGTGCCGATAAGTTCACTTGCAGATGTCAAACAGAGAAGTCCCATGAGCAAAACAACAAATGCAATGAAGAAAGAATGAACATACATCATTTGCCTGTTTATAATGCTCAATGCACTTAATTCTTGCTTCCAATTAAAGTATTTCGGAAAGCTAATATGAACTAACGCCACCGCGATTAAAAGAATACCAATTATCTTAAGATGTAGTTCCATTTTTATCGAGGATAAAAGTTGTAATAAACGGAGTGATTTTTATTTCACTTGCTACTCCTAGCCCGGAAGCTTCAAAAGTTCTAAGCCAGGTCGGTTTTGAATGAAAATGAAAAAATCCAACATTATAGGCTAAAAAATTGGCGGTATCACGTAAATGTTCCGTCACGATGATTTGTCCTTTGGCTGTCAACACCCTGTGAAGTTCTTTGAAGAATGTAATTCTTTCCTCTTCATTCCGGATTTCGTGTGCTGATAGAATTGCAAAAATTTTGTCTACCGAATTATTCTGTAATGGAAACTGATTTGTATTTAGTGGTTGCGTGTTGGGAAATGGTGGATAGGCCTTCCTTGCTCTTTTAATCGATATCTCGGTGTGTTTCGAAGGATCGTAAAAGTCAAAGACGAGCAGTTCTGAGAATTCATACTTGCGGGTAAGGAGGTTGCTTGTTTCGTCAAAGCCAGCGTTGATATTTATTATTTTTCCCTCGTCTTTATTTAGCAGATCGTCCAACCAAGATAGTTTGTAGAGGTCTGAAAAGTCGTAGATGTAACATGAAACCAACAACGAAATTAAAGTTGAACCAACAATGAGAAACAACAAAATRTCTRCCGATAAAGGAAGTATCTCATCCAMATTYTTRCGAAACAAAAGCATGAGCAAAACCAGACCGAATGCCAACAGATAAAAGTGCCAATTAAAGCGYATGATATTCCAGACTCCCTGTARWGGYTTTCTCATTTTGCCCATTGTTCAATTTTGCCYTTTTTCCAGTGGTAMGGAATATCGTTTATGATAAAAGCATTYGCTAGTTTGATTTCATTCAGATTCAGATTGTGCAAGAATGRGAAGTTATAATCAATCACTTTTAYTGGCAKTGGCTTCCACTGCTGTCTMACCCCCTCAATGATTAGAACTTTCTTGTTCGTGGGATTGTAAGTAAAAGTGAAGGGTAAAGGTCCAGCAAACCTTCTTGCTTCTTTCCAGTCGACAAACGGTGATCCGTCAGGCAAAGGAATATTKTTACCMTCTGAAAYTTGAGTCAGAATTTTAAACCCAGATTTGAYWGAAGTAATTTCTYTCGTGCCRTTCTGCTTCACCTGTATAATGTCGGTGGTTGTGTAATTGTAATGCGTGAARAGGTTKCCSAAAAAYTCCATTTTCTTYTTGTCGGTTTCYGATTTGAGAATATATAAYCCYCTTAAACTTTTRCCSGCYTKGTTSGTGWAYCTTACAAACACACGATAYCCGATTAGGAAAAAATCATTYCCTAAMATYTYSGGRAAACCTTTTGGCCTTAACTCTTTTGTCTGAACCATGGCAACTGCAATAAAAGCAAACTGGTTGTTGAAAGTGTCTAACTCCAAACACTCCGGAATAAGATGTTGAATTTGCTCCTTTTGTACGGCAAAAGTTAGCACTAGCGAACTTTCAAAAAACGCTTCAACAGCAAAGGGGTGATTCTTTAAAAATGAAAACATATTACGCCTCCTGAGCCATTTTTTTATTGAGAAGAAACTCCTTATAATAAATTAACAACAAGAACATAAGAGCAAAGAGCAGATTTGCTTTTCCCCATAAGAGCAAGTCGGGCACAAGCATAAACTCCAACACATTCATAGTGGCAATGACAAGAATTTGGGTTGTTGCACTTAGCCGCGTCTTGATCCCGACTAAAATCCAAATGGCCATTCCGATTTCAGCAAATCCGATTGCTTTGGTAAGAATTCCAGCATGGTCATTGCCTAAAATTCTGGCAACTATTTCTTGGTGTCGTGGCACCAGATTCAGGACTTTGCAGAAAAGTCCGTTTGAAATCCAAACGGTTGCAATGAAGTAGGTAAGAATTTYATATACTTTCCCTYGGGTCATTTGRTAAGGTGTCGGATTTTTCACAYTTGCAGCCGTAAAGATCTACGCACAAATGAGGCTGACCAAGTTACASCAGCATTCCCCTAAGTTACATAATGTAGCGCTACACTAAAAATACACCGGATGAAAYYKCACCCCATCAAYCYKATTGTATTCYARYGCMGGAAATGGAATCTTCACAAAGCCCAACGTRCGRAACACAAAYTTCARGAATGCCGACTTAGTKGGAATTTTTGAAAGATCYGCATCCAGRGATARRTAGTATTGTCGATAACGGGTGAAWACGGGWGCAGGAACATCGTCAATAAATTCCGGGTTGGCATCKCCACCGATCATGCCGCTGGCTCCATAACCCACYGCTACATTYAGCCARGGCGGAAACTTGGAATCCTTTGACASAAARGAYCCAATATTGCCAGATAACCAGTARGAYTGGCCGTTGTAATCYTTGAACAGGTTYTCYGCWGCMGWGCTTCCCAATARTTCGGGGCGAAACTTGGCGAACTTSGTTTGGTGAAAAGAGAATTTCATTTTAATCCGYTGCTCATCCCAMARGAGCAGTTCACCRATACTCARCATACGKCCKCCRATATTSGCYACCATGTCWCCWGCAGAGGCRCCCCAGGCTTCRGAATACCCGTCAAACAAYTCAATRCTCATCAGGAACACGGTTCCCATGGTGCCACTTAACCACAGGGCCTTTTTCTTGTYYACCCCACTCCARCGGTACATGCCCATTTCMACGTTGTTCAGGTAATAAGCCGCCATGAAATGGCCCATYTTGTCCATTTGYTTCCACTCCTTWCYATCGTTAAAGAAGTGAAAATCTGATTGCTCAAAATCKGAATACCAGATATTCGCAAACCCCARCATRGCCGTGGTGTACARGATGGWTTCACCRGCAATGACCGTGATCARMCGYTGCTTGTTGAACGTCGGTGAAGGCTGAAAGAATTTAAGTGAATCACCCTGTGCATGACACAGGGGTGAAAAAAGGACAAATACTATTAATGATATGGAAAGTCGATATCGTAGCTTTTGATCCCTCAATTTAGGAGCGTATCATACCCCGCTTTAAGAATGGCCAGCGCTTCATCTCTGGTTGCCGCTTCTGCATAGGTACGCAGTACAGGCTCCGTACCTGATGGACGAATCATAAACCACTCATTGTCACTCAAAAAATACTTGTATCCGTCAAGGTCATCTACGCGCTCTACTTTGTAATCTCCAAAAGCCGCATATCCACCCGTTTTGCATTGCTCAACGATCGCCAGCTTCTGCTCTTCTTTGAGGTGTAAATCTGAACGCTCAAATGCAAATGGGCCCGTAATTTCATACACCTCTTCAATTAGATCATCCAGAGATTTGCCCGACCTGACCATGAATTCCCACAACGTCAATCCGATCCAAATACCATCTCGTTCCGGAATATGGCCCTTKATGGCGATACCRCCTGACTCTTCTCCYCCAACAAGWAYGTCCTCTTTCACCATGATTTCGCAAATATGCTTGAAACCRATCTGGACCACYTCCAATTCAAGGCCGTAGTGTTCACACATATTCTTRATCTTAACAGTTGTCGAAAAWGCGGTGCAYACCTTWCCTGTCATKCCYTTGTATTTGCACAAATAATGRATGAGCARSAGAATCARATGATGAGAATCAATGAAYTTWCCGGCRCTGTTRAACATCCCCARYCGATCCGCGTCRCCATCMGTRGCCAGRCCACATTGAATGCTGTCATCGTTTGCAATCATGCCCGAAAATTCCTTGAGGTTTTTATAAATCGGTTCTGGMGCCTGTCCCATGAARGAGGGATTGTGTTCRCAATGCAAGAGTGAGAGATTTGGCAGCAAACGCCTGATGATATCCTGGCCCGCACCGTACATAGCATCGTATGAAAAGCCCATGTCTGAATTGGAAATGAGATCCAAATCGAAATTCGCTTTGCAATGATCGTAATACATGGTTTCAAGATCAACCATCTCAACCTTACCTGCCTCTATTAACTCTTCAACCGAGTGCGCGTCTAGGTCCACAGGGTTTGTTGCAGGAATGAGTTCCTCAACTGCCGTTACATGCTCTGGAAACAAAGGGCCACCGAAGCCACCTTTTAGCTTAAATCCATGATACGACGGCGGATTATGACTCGCGGTCAAAACGATTCCAATACTCATCTCCAGTTTCACACAAGCCAGGGAAATCATCGGTGTACTCACCATTCCGTTGGCCAAATACACTTTCACCCCACTGTTGGCCATAACTTTAGTCACCACCTCTGCGAACAGGTCACCTGCAAATCGRCAATCATGTCCTACWACMACGGTAGGGTTGTCAAAGTTGGCAGCCATCCATTGCGCCGTTGCATGGCTTATTCTGGCYACATTCTCAACCGTGAATTCCTGGGCGATGATCGCTCTCCATCCGTCGGTTCCAAATTTTATATCACTCATATTATATGTTTGCGTGGGTATTGACTAACAATACAAATTAAATTTTCGTCGAAGTACGAAACTACGAATATATGAATACACTGATCACGCATACCCTGAAATGTACCGACATTTGTGTTATTGCCGCGAGATTGAATGCTCCATTTTTAACAGCTATTAGGCTGAGTTTACTTGAAGGCACCTCGTTTACTTACAATCTCGTACTTGGTAGTTTCTCTTCATTCGTGTCACACAATTATGTACTCCTTAGTTTCGTAGTTCGTAGCTTCGTTCAAATTCGTACTTCGTAGTTTCGTAACTCTAGGCTTTAGTTCCAGATCTTCCTCCTGTTCAGTTCACGCCTGAACCTGGCGGCATTGACCT
>JAESRW010000280.1 GCA_016764395.1 Flavobacteriales bacterium | reverse complement strand
TTTCACGCGCCGAAAAGTTTTCGGATAAGCTCAAATACATCTTCAATCCTCCCGGCTGGAGTCATGATGGACCCGACAGAACCTCTGACACGGTACGGAAGCTTGCGAAAGAGAAAGCTGCCTAAAAGGTAGAGAAAGGAATGTAGCAGTTTGAGCATTGTGTATAAAAACGACTGCTCAGATCGTCTCGCCTGAAAGCTGATGGAAGAAGCACATTTCTATCTTGAAACTTCTTTATTATTGCCTGGAAGCAACAAAGTCTGTGAGCTCTTTAACACTGGATTCAAACGTTAAAGAATTGTTCACCAGAAAGTAATTGGCCGGATCTTCACAGAAATCATAGGCGTATTTGGCCATTTCAAGTTTTCCAGCTTCAAAAGCAAACAACAAAACAATTTCGGCGATTTGCCGAGAGGTAAAACACTCTTTGGCACGTATAACCTGCTTGGCCACTGTTATTTTGGTGCTGTTGAAGCTTTGCCCAGCAATATGCTGCTTTATTTCTTCAAACTGCGCTGTTGAAGTACCGCACGGTGGTTGAGACGGTTTAGTCACAGTTGTCGTTGTAGTTGTTGTAGTGGTTGTTGAGCTATTGCCACCCGTAAGGAACCGTTGAAATTTTTCATGATAAGCAGCAGAGGAGAAGAGTTGGTCGGCATAGCCGTAATTCATTACATCGTATACATGATCGAACGAAGTTCTCAGGAGTATCAACCGGTTTTGTTCAGATTCTATCATCGAGCCTAGCTTCATAATCTGAGAGGTGGTTAAACAGTTAACCTGTCCAAACTTTGTTGCGGTCTTTATCTTATCTATATCATTAGGCTGTCGTATAACCCTTCCGACCAGAACGTTAAACATTCGCGCACCCACCGGATGGTCGCAGTACTTTTGATCGTTGTATCCTACAATAGACGGATAATCATAGGTAGGAAATGCGTGCGTCGTAGTGTTAGGCTTAGGCTTGGGTCTTGGGTTATAGTCTACCTGCTTGCCTTTGACTCTTTGAACAAGCACATAGTCATGCAGTCTGAATGCATTGGAAAAATGCAAAAACGCATCATAAACATCATAAAAGTTGCGTTTATCAAATGTGGTTAAATACGCTGATTTAGCAAATTTCAATCGGATTTTATCATCGTGAAACAACGCCGCAATCTGCTTCACCTGGCGACTCAAAAGGCAATGACCACTAACAAAAGCCCGAGCATCTTCCAGGCGATGCTGATCACTGTGCATGGCTAAAATGTGATTGAACTTTTGCTTAAACACTTGTGGTGCTACTGGAGCTGAGCATTCATGTGCGTCTGCTATACCGATCGTGGCAACCAGTATTGCAATTGTTAATAGTAATTTATTCATTGGATAAGGATTCGTGTTGAGTGGTCAAATGTAAGCAGCTTGGATGAATCATTTCTAAATTATAAGAGATTTTGACCAGTCGGCTTCGCCAGATTTGACATTTAGTTAAATGCCCCCATTCAAATGATGTGCCATACAACTATACCAGATAGAGAACACGCGTTTTGCGTTGAACAATTACTAAGATTGGACAGGCAGCACAAGTTGGAACAGCCAACTCATTGGCGTTTGTGCTCAACAGGATTGGCAGAAATACTAGTCGGTAGGATATCGGATGGCCTCAAGGATGAATTCCCTATCTCCTTGAAGGATCGTGCACTTTTGGCAGTGTGAAAGGTAAGTAAATTGATAGGGCAAGTTGGCATCAAGGACGTCATCCTCCAAGTAGAACAAGCTATCACATTCTTTTTCACCACTTACAGCGAATCTTTGAATTCGATATTGGAATTTGCTCATCGTCTCATAAAACAACAAACAAAACCAAGAACCAGCCCCTACTCCTCCGAGCCATTGTGCATTTTCGGGAATGTTAACGTGACGCTCCGGCGCTTCCAGCAAACCTCTTGATTCAACAGCACTCATCTTATCAGGTATTTGAGGATCTTTCCGTCACCACGAAAGGTTCAGGTGAAATCTCTTTTATTTTCATTTGAGGAAGGATCAACCGTTCCGCCTTTTTGATAGGCGATAAACTTCGCTGCACAGAAATGCTCCCATTAATTTTATAATAAAATCCATGGGATTTGGCCTTAACGACACTCCATTTTGTGGCCGGTGTTAGCATCCATGGGAGCGAGAGCTTAATCTTCACCCAGATATTGCGGGTATTGTACCTAATGACATCCCTAACAAACCTGGAGCAGTTGGTCCCGCGCAAATCAAATGGGCCATAGTGTACCATCCCCGCTTGTTGCAGGTCTTCAGTGAACTTAAGCGCTTTTGTCAAATCGATGTTACGGGCAACTGAGGCATACATGACTCCTTCTCCATGTGTAGAAGGATGTGCAGCAATTTCTTTTAGGACTTCTTCAATGTTCTCTATTTCACCATCTGTATAAAATTTGGCGGTGGTGAGGAGTTTCAATTCAGGATCCGTGTTATCACCCCGGAGTCTTCCCAATTTTTCAGGTGTGTGGTATCTGCCAAAATCAAAGTAGCGCAGCGCACCATTCGAATGGTTGACCAACACAGCCGCTGCATGCCCAGCATGATAGTAATCACCCTTTATAAAGCCCAACCACCTTGTAATTCGGTCATACCACACTCCAATTCTTCTCACCCTGGTCCTTGGCCAGGCTAAAGCGATAATGGATGCTTCTTTTACATCTTCATCCAACTTCATTATGAATACTTGAGATTATCGATAGGATCTAATTGCTCCAGAACCAGTTCGCGGCCATGTTTTAGAACACCATCGCGTATCTGATCCAAATGCGCATCAGTAATATCGGGATTAGAAATCACACATCTGAGAATGATCAATCCTTCTACATGAGAGTAGTTGAGGATAATCTTTCCTTCTTTGAACAATCTATCTCGAATTTGAAAATTAATTTCATTAACCTGATCTACATTCAAGCCATCGTTCACAAACTGAAAACATACAATCGGAGATTGAGGTTCGCAGTAAAGTTTCAAGTCTTTCTCCTCTGATATCTTTTGTGCAAGTAGGTTGGTTTGGGCCATCATTTTATCAATTCTAAGCTCAAATCCATCTTCTCCTTCAACTTGCAAACTCGCCCACAGTTTCAACGCATCTACTCTTCTACCACATTGAACAGATTTTCTTCCCAGGTCCAATCCGGCCTCTTCCTCCTTTTCATGAAATAGATAAGGAGCTACCACAGAAAGGGAACCTTCCAATGCTTTGGTATGTTTAGTAAGAAAGGACGCACAGACAATTGGGATCCCCAACATCTTATGCAAGTTCCATGAGACGCTATCCGCCATTTCTATTCCCTTCAGTTTTCCGGCCTGTTCAGCGGAAAAAAGCAGAGATCCACCCCAGACCGCATCTACATGGAACCACATTTCATTGTCCAGTGCTACGCCTTGAACTTGCTTAACATTATCAAATACCCCTGTTATTGTGGTACCGGCGGTAGCAACAACCATTAAAGGAATCCGATTTTTCTCCTTCTCCTTAGTAATGGCACTTTCTAAGGATGTGATGTTCATACTCCCATTATAGTCAGATTTGACTTTGATGATGTTGTCACCACCAATGCCCAGAAATGCACCTCCTTTTACGAAGGAATAGTGCGCTTGTTCCGAAACAAAGATAGAGAAAGCAGGTACTTCCTTTAGTCCATCCTTCTGTGCATTTTTAAACCTTGCATCCCTCGCCAACACCATTGACATCATATTGGATACACTTCCGCCAGGTGTAAAGATGCCATCAGTTCGATCAGGCTCATATCCAATTTTGGCTCCCAATACTCTTATACACTCCTTTTCGATAAGCGTCATCAACGGGGCCACTTCATAGGTATACATTGAAGTGTTAAGCAGCGTTGTTAAGATATCGCCGATTACTGCATGTAAATTCTGCGCACCATACATCTGATTCATGAACAGCGGATGATCAGTTTTTACCGAATTGGTAATGACCTCCCGGAGCTTTACCAGAAATTCGTCCTCGTCCACACCCTCCTTCTTTACTTGAACATCCACTCGACCTTTAAGCTCATTAGGCGAGAGATTTTCTCGCACAGTATGTGACGTATCGCGCTGCGCCAGCCCCGCGAATATCTCCTTCAACGATTGTTCAAGGATATTCAAGTTTTCTTTTGTGTACATGGTGTAGGGTTTACTACTTTTATAAATTTTGACCCTCCTGCTTCTTATTTGTTTTGAAAGAAACATCGATGGTTACCGCTACCTCCTTAGCAATATTTGTTGCCGCTTTCCCTGATTTAAATGCCACTTCATATTCAGCCAAGACAATGTCGAATTTAGAAGTAGCCTTAATCACGCCACCGCCTACTTCAAACAACCCTTTTTGGGTAATTTGTTTGGTCACCCCATGCATGGTAAGGTGGCCAGTGATAGAAACCTCATATTTTCCATCTTTTGAAAAATCAGGAACCTTGCCATCAATATTCCCTTTGAACTTCGCCTTGGGAAAAGCCTTGGTATTCAAGAACTTTGGCGAATTGTAGTGCTTCTGCATCATGGCTTTCTTAAATTCAAAGCTTTGCATGGGTACTGAAAATACGATTGCTCCAGTTGAAGGCGTAAATGCACTCATAACCTTATAGTTATGTGCAACAATGTCTTCCGCTATGGTATGCGAATAGAAGCTTATATGCCCCGTTTTAGTAATTATTCTTTCCTCTTCTGTTTTAAATGCAATAGTGCTTATAAAGACCACTGCCATTAAAACTATTGATATTCTTTTCATGCTATATATTATTAAGACTTCTGTAGTCTTTATTTATTCATTAATTATTTTACGATGTCACATTTTTCGAGGATCACGTCCTCCACCAAGTCGAAGTCAGTGTCAATTTCAGCACCTGACCTTATCACTCCTTTTACGGAGATAGATTCGCCTACTTGTATCTTATCTGCTTTTGCATTGGTTTCCAAAGTAAAGGTGCAACTCACTCCTGCTTGATCTCCACTATTTTTTAGAAGGATCACTTTCTGATCAATTCCGTCTATTTCAATATTATCCACGACTCCACTTACCAATAGCACTTTCGACTCTCCTGTTGCATCCAAATACTTTTCATTAGCCGTATTTGCATCATTTAAGAATTCTGCCACAAGAATGCTTGCGTCAAGCTCTGCAAAAACAGCCACTGCTTGTACATCACGATGTGGCATGTTAAATAGGTATAAGCCATATCCGCCACCCAACACGCCGCACACCAGTCCTACAACCAGCAACTTTGTTATTAAACTCATTTTCTTTTCTTCAATTCCCATAACTTCTTGACAACTCTTATAATAGTATAACGCTAAACTAATACCGGTGTTTGAAATTCTTTGTCAGGCGGGCGACACCATCTAAATCAGAGGGGCTTTTACAGCATGAGGTGTCAAATAAATGACAATGACAGCCACCTATTTTTTGGTCCCTAGCAATATTGGAAGCAAAAACAAATCAGCGAGAACGGCAAAAATAAGGGCCATACCTACCAATAGTCCTATATAATAAGTGCTCTGAAACTCTGAGAACATAAACACCCCAAATCCAGACGAGAGAATTAAGGTGGTGATCAATATTGCTTTACCCGTTTTTAAAATCGAGTTCCTGATCGCCTCTTCCCAACTCGCCCCATATTCCAATTCAATCCGTAACCTGCTCAGGAGATGTATGGTGTCATCAACGGCAATCCCAAATGCTATTGGAAAAATCAAGGCTGTTGCGACTTTTAAATCAACTCCGAACCAACCCATCATTCCACCAATGAGAATAAGCGGAAATGCATTGGGAATGAGTGACAGCAATGCAATCCTCAAGGATGAGAAGAGCAAACCGAGAATAACGGCAGTGAAGGCCARCGCAATTCCCAGTCCCCTGGTCAAATTAAGCGCTATGTTCGCATTAGAGTTGTCCATTAATTGCGCTGCACCCGTAATATGAAAGGTTGCCAATGCCGTATTTTCAGCTAAGTATGTTGCCAAACTCAAGTTGCGTTCAGCYACCTCCAAACTACCCAAATCCTTCATTTTACCAGAGATACGAGCCCTGTTTTCATTCACCAGCATCTTATATTCCCTCAGCTTCTTATTTTTCTTGAGCAATTTCATCACTTCTGCCAACCCTTTTTCTGAATCTGGCAAAGTATAAAATCTATTTCTTCCACCATGAATTGCTCTATTAGCAGACTTCACAATAGTCAATGGCGAAACCAATGCGCCAACACCGTACTCATCTTGTAAGTATCTCTCTACGATCTCCATTTCTATTAGGACATCCCTCTGAAAAATAGAATTATTGGAGTCGACCAGATCAATACCCATCTCAAATGGCCGAATTCCGGAAAAGTTATTTTCGAAATAAAGCAGGTCCTTTTTCAGTGGACTCTCTTGCGCAATATCATCGAGAAAGTGATTATTGATTTTGATTCCATGGATCCCCGAAAGGGAGATGGCCACCAGCACTATGCTAATAACCACGATCAACCTGCTATGATTTCGAGAGAAACCGTATACCGATTTCATA
>JAESRW010000152.1 GCA_016764395.1 Flavobacteriales bacterium | reverse complement strand
GCACGTTGGTTTCTCCCTCTTTCTGTTCCTCCTTCTCCATGCATCTTCGATCGCTCAATCTCACAAGATCGACTCACTGAAGAACCTCATTCAAACAGCCATCCATGATACAACACGCATCAACACCCTCAACGCCCTTGCCCTAGAATACCAAGAGTCTCGGTTAGACACAGCCATCCTGCTCAGTACACAGGCATTGAAACTGTGCGGACAGCTCCCCTTCTCCATCACAAGGGGGCCAGGGCAGGTACCTTTCCGTACTCACGCGACAGCCCTCTCCAACCGTTATCTAGCCCAGTTTAACGAGCGAAAAGGCAACTACCCTCTCGCCCTTTCCCATTATTTGGAAGCGTTACAAATAAGAGAACAGTTGGAAGAAAAAAAAGAGATTGCCTTCCACCTCGGGCAGATCGGAATCGTCTATTTTAGACAGGGTGACTACCCCAAAACGTTGGATTATTTTTTAAAGGCGCTGATAATTGGAGAAGAACTCGGCCACCAAAGTACAATTGCCAAAAACCTTAGCAACATTGGGATTGTCTATAAAAAACAGGCCGATTACCCCAAAGCGCTTGAGTATTACCTCAGGGCATTGAAAATACATGAGGAGCTTGGAACCAAAGCAGCTATCGCCGCCAACCTGAGCAATATCGGGCTAGTTTATAAAAGCCTAAAGGTTTACCCCAAAGCGCTGGAATACGAATTCAAAGCGCTGAAAATATTTGAAGAAATTGGGGAAAAAACAGGAATCGCCACCAATCTCAACAATATTGGGGCAATATTCGAAAGTCAAGGCGATTGCTCAAAAGCATTGGAATACTATTTCAAAGGGTTGAAGATGTGTGAGGAAATTGGCGCTAAAAGAAGTATGGTTATCCAGCTTGGAAACATCGGCACTTGTTATACCCAATTGCTAAAATACGCTGTTGCAGAGCCCTATCTACTGCAGGCACTGGAGTTAGCTGACAGCATTGGGTCAATCAGTGAAAAAATGGGCATTGAAAATCATCTAAGTGAGTTGTACAAAGAAACGGGCCAGTACCAAAAGGCATACGAACACTATAAGGACTATTCTATTATCAAAGACTCACTGTTTAATGAAGACAAGAGCAAGGAGGTAGGCAAGTTAGAGGCAGGTTTTGAGTATACTAAAAAGCTGGCCCTGGAGCAGGCGGAGCACTCCAAGCAGTCGGCTTTGGCAGCCTCAGAAAGCAGGCGACAGAAGGTAGTGATGTTTGCCATCTCCGGGGGGCTACTACTACTCCTGGTGTTCTTTATACTGCTCATCAATCGTTTCAGGCTTAAGCAGAAGGCCAACATCCTGCTAAAAGCCAAGAACATAATGATCGAAAGTCAGAGGACCAACATCCTTAATAGTATAAATTACGCCAAGCGCATTCAGCAATCCATTCTCGTTTCTGAAGAAACTATCCAAACACACTTTCCTGAATCATTTATATACTACGAGCCCAAGGATATAGTGAGTGGAGACTTTTACTGGTTTTCACAACAAAACGAAAAATCAATCATTGCTATTATTGATTGCACCGGCCATGGTGTTCCGGGTGCTTTTCTGAGTATGATAGGAAATACGTTAATGAATGAAATCATCAATGAAAAACAGATTATTGATCCTGCTGTCATATTAAGCAAATTGCATAGTTCTATTCTCAATAGCTTCCAGCACGCGGATGAAAATGGCCAGTCTCACGATGGCATGGACATGGCCCTGTGTGTGATTGATCAGAAAAGTAAAATGATCCAGTTTTCCGGAGCCATGAACCCTTTGTATGTTGTACGCAATGGTGGCCTTGAGACGATAAAGGCCAATCTTCAATCCATTGGAGGTAGGTCAATAAGAGCGGGGAAGAAGGTTGATCCTATATTTACGGGGCATGAAATACCCATTGAGAAAGACATGACCATCTATATGTTTTCCGATGGCTATATGGACCAGTTTGGAGGAGAAAAGAGAAAAAAATTTACCGGCCAGCGTTTCAAACAACTGCTTTCAGAGAATTCAGGACTCAAGATGAATCAACAGAAAGCAGCTTTGAGCCAGGCGATGGGAGATTGGAAAGGCAGTCATAAGCAAATTGATGACATGTTGGTGATGGGGGTGAAATTTTAAAATCTCTGTCAAGTTGGATCATGATAAAAATGAGCTTATAAACAGAATTTAGTTTGAGGCCTCTCAAATGCAACGAAAATATGTTAATAGAAGCGAAAGAGCCTCAAAACACGAAGAATATCGCAAGTTAAAGGCTGCTTTGATACTCAAAGCACGTACAAATTGGTAAGGAGCCAGCTTTGGAAAAGAAGGGCTAGCTTAGCGAAGATGGACAGAACGATGAAGGCAGTAGTGAAGCGAAGTATTCTATTCCATCCCTTGAATTATTCGATGAACAGTGTAGGCTCAATTTACCGGCGTTTTATGCTTAGATTCGAATCATGAAGCACGTTGGTTTCTCCCTCTTTCTGTTCCTCCTTCTCCATACATCTTCCATTGCTCAATCTCACAAGATCGACTCACTGAAGAGCCTCATTCAAACAGCTGACCACGATACAACACGCATCAACACCCTCAACACCCTTGCCCAAGAATACAGACGGACTCAGTTAGACACAGCCATCCTGCTCAGCACACGGGCATTGGAATTATGCGGACAGCTCCCCTTCTCCATCAAACGGGGGCCTGGGCAGGTACCTTTCCGTACTCATGCGACAGCGCTCTCCAACCGTTATCTAGGCATCTTCAACCAGCGAAAAAGCAACTTCCCCCTCGCCCTTTCCCATTATTTGGAAGCGCTAAAAATAAGAGAAGAGTTGGAAGAAAAAAAGGAGATTGCCTTCCACCTCGATCAAATCGGAATCGTCTATTTTAACCAGGGTAACTTCCCAAAATCGTTGAATTATTTTTTAAAGGCGCTGAAAATTGGAGAAGAACTTGGCAACCAACATTTAATTAGCAAATACCTTGGCCATATTGGTGTCATCCATAAAAAACAGGCTGATTACCCCAAAGCGCTGGAGTATTACTTCAGGGCATTGAAAATAAGTGAAGAAATTGGAACAAAAAGAACAACTGCCGCCAACCTGGGCAATATCGGGATAGTTTATAAAAATCTAAAAGAGTACTCCAAAGCGCTGGAATACCATTTTAAAGAGCTAAAAATATATGAAGAGCTTGGGGAAAAAGGAGGAATCGCCTCCAACTGCAACAATATTGGGGCAATATTTGAAAGACAGGGCGATTGCTCAAAAGCGTTGGAATACTATTTCAAAGGGTTGGAAATATGTGAGGAAATTGGCGCCAAAAGAAGTATGATTATCCAGCTTGGAAACATCGGCACTTGTTTCACCCAATTGCTAAAATACGATGAGGCAGAGCGCTATCTACTCCAGGCGCTAGAGTTGTCTGACCGGATTGGTTTAATCAATCAAACAATGAGCATGGAAGAATCTCTAAGTCAGTTGTACAGAGAAACGGGACAGTACCAAAAGGCATACGAACACTATAAGGGCTATTCCATTATCAAAGACTCCCTGTTTAATGAAGACAAAAGCAAGGAGGTGGGCAGGTTAGAGGCCGGTTTTGAGTATGATAAAAAGTTGGCCCTGGAACAGGCGGAACACTCCAAACAATCGGCGGTGGCTGCATCAGAACGGGAGCGGCAGAAGGTTGTTCTGTATGCCATCAGTGGTGGGCTGCTCTTGCTCGTGGTATTCTTCATACTTCTGATTAATCGTTTCCGGCTTAAGCAAAAGGCCAACTTGCTGCTGAAAGCCAAAAACAACATGATCGAAAAACAGCGGACCAACATTCTTGATAGCATTAGCTACGCCAAGCGCATTCAGCAATCCATTCTCATTCCGGAAAGTGATGTCCAAATACACCTTCCCAATTCCTTTATCTATTACGAACCCAAAGATATAGTGAGTGGAGATTTTTATTGGTTTTCTCAACAAGACGGCAAATCAATTATTGCCATTGTTGATTGTACCGGCCATGGCGTACCTGGTGCTTTTCTGAGTATGATTGGAAACACGTTAATGAATGAGATCATCAATGAAAAGCAGATCATCGAACCTGCCGCTATCTTAGGAAAATTACACAGTTCAATACTCAATAGCTTTCAACATGGGGAAGAAAATGGCCAGTCACACGATGGCATGGACATGGCCCTGTGCGTTATTGATCAGAAAAGTAAAGTGATCCGGTTTTCTGGGGCGATGAACCCTTTGTATGTCGTTCGCAATGGTGGCCTTGAAACCATAAAGGCCAACCTTCAATCAATTGGTGGTCGATCAATAAGAGCAGGGAAAGAAGTCGAACCCCAATTTATGGGGCATGAAATACCGATTGAGAAAGACATGACCATCTACATGTTTTCCGATGGTTACAAGGACCAGTTTGGTGGAGAGAAGAGAAACAAATTTAGCGGCCATCGTTTCAAACAACTGCTTTCAGATAATTCAAAACTCAAGATGAATCAGCAGAAAGCAGCTTTGAGCAAAGCGATGGAAGATTGGAAAGGCAGTCATAAACAAATTGATGACATGTTGGTGATGGGTGTGAAATTCTAAAATCGCTGTCTGTTTTAATATCATTATAACTACCCTGATAGATAGACCGAGGCGATAAGGCGTGTTACACAAACTCGTTGAAAACTTGCAAATTAATTTCCTGTATTGCCAAGTTGGGTCAAAGCTAGAGATGGACAGGTGTGGGCGTGTAGTTAGCCGTTTCAAGGGTGGGGGCAGCAGCGTTTAAAATTATAACCACAGAGCGCACAGAGATTGCACAGAGTTCACCAAGAGTGATTCAATTTTTCAAACCTCTGCTCTTTGTGCCTTCTTAGTGCCCTCTGTGGTTCATATATTGCCATGATTTTAGATGCTCTATTCTCCAATAAATTACACGAAAGGCCACCTCACCAATTCTTCAATTTGGGTTTGGTAAAGGTAGATCCAAAAGCGGCCTTCCAATATGCATTTCAAAGAATCAGCGCAAGAACACCATCAGAAACAGAAAGTTTCAGGGTTGAAGAACAGAAGATAGGACAAGATACAAAATGACTTGTGATGAGCTTAAAAGAAGGCATAAACCTATAACTCCACACTGGGGAGCCTGCTTCTTCTTATCACTGCTCAGTGATCCAAAGGATTATCCGTCAGATAAAGATCCACAAACTCACGGATGCACCCCCTACCCCCTTCTTTGGTCATGATGAGATCCGCTATTTCTTTGATCGGATCCATGGCATCGGCAGGACAAATACCAAGACCCACTGCTTCCATCACGGCCTTATCATTGAGATCATCGCCTATAAATGCAATGTTGGCCATTGGAATGTTCATCTCTTTGCTCCAGCCTTGCAGTGTCTCTAGCTTTGGGTCACTTCCTGTGTGCACATGCTGAATTCCCAGTAAGTCGGCGCGCTGCATGATCAAATTAACCAGATACCCGGAGCTGATGATACCGACCTGAAATCCTTTTTTGGTCAATCTTCGAATCGCGATTCCATCTCGAGTGTCAAAGCGTTTCAATTCATCCCCTGCATCGGTGACAAACATACCTCCATCGGACATGACTCCATCGATATCCAATACCAATAGCTTAATCTCTTTAGCCGAAACTTCAGCCATCTGCCCAAGATCACGTTTTAACATCAGGTCAATGGAAAAATTAAAGTGATTGGCTATCTTAATCAGGTCATTAGGGGAGAGATCGGAAGCTCCGTTCACCAGCTCACTGGGATCTGCGGACAAGCCGAGCGTATTCAATGACTCCGGGCCAGATTTCGCTCTATCAAGAAGGTAGGTTATATTATCTACGAGGTAATTCATATTGTAATCAAATAAGACTATACTATTTCACGGCCAATCGCTTGGGCAACTCCTCTAACACTGCCGAGTAATTCGGTGAACTCTGCATGGTTTAATTGCTGGGAAGCATCAGACTTCGCAACTTTTGGGTTCGGGTGAACTTCGATAAGCAATCCCTCTACCCCCATTGCCGTACAGGCCCTGGCCAGGTCAGCAACACCATACGCATAACCCATGGCATGACTGGGATCAAGAATGATCGGCAGATTGGTGTATTCCTTCAAATAAGCCACACCACAGAGATCCAGCGTAAATCGAGTTCCGGTTTCAAATGTTCTCAATCCCCTTTCACAAAGGATCACGTTGTCATTCCCACCAGATAGGATAAATTCAGCCATCTGAACAAATTCTTTCAGCGTAGTCCCGAAGCCCCTTTTAAGCAAGACCGGCTTATTGGTTTTCCCACATCTCTTCAAGATGCCATGATCATACATAGACTTGGCCCCTACCTGAATAATATCGGCGTACTCAATGATCTCATCAATATGCGTTGAGTCCCGAACCTCTGTAATGATGTTCAGCCCGAACTTAGCGCGCATCTTATCCAGCAGTTTCAATCCTTCCAATCCAAGCCCTTGAAAACTGTATGGTGAAGTCCTGGGTTTGTAGCAACCTGCTCGTAGTGTAGATATGCCAAGCTCCACCATTAACTCCGCTGATGATGTAATCTGCTCCTCAGATTCAACAGAGCAAGGGCCACCTATCATCATCGTATTGTTATTCGCACCACCAATCTTAATATCTCCAATCACTACCTCCCTGGTTTCAGCTAGGTATTCTCTGCTAGCCATTTGCATATCGTTGTCAAACAAGTAAATCTTATCAACGACCTCATCATACTTGGCATCTAACTCCTTCATACCAGAAGAGGTGATCAACACGTGCGCATCGTTTTTTACGATAGAGAAGGCGCTCAGCTCATCAGCCATTGCACTGGCTCTATCTTGTCCAACTCCGTTTTTCAAATGAATAATCATAGCTCTCCTTTGATAAGATTAATAAATGTAATAACACCGGTAACCTGATTTGAGTCATTCACCACCGGCAAATAGGATATAGGGAATTCGAAAGACTTGATGTGTTTTAACAAGCCCACCACCGTCGTATCTTCTTTGATGACAGCCGGGTTGCGATTTACGATACCTTCCACTTCAATCCCATTGAGATCGTCCATGTGTTTTAGCAACCCCCTGCGCACATCCGCATTACTTATGATACCTTCCAGGGTATTGTCATCTTTTACCAGCATGGTAAACGCCAATTTGTACTTTTCTATCGACCTTAGCACATCCTTAAATTCTCTTGTATCGGGAGACAAAGTAGGTGTTTCGGACAATCCCCTCATGAAATCTTTGACCTCGAAATGAGATTCCATTTCATTGGATTTCAGATCCAGAAGTGCGGAGCCAATCTGATGCGCATTGAAGAGATAGGAACCAGATACGGCCGCATATACACCCATGTTGCGAAGAATAAAAGAAACTTCGCCATTTACTCCACCATCCACGTGTATGCGCTTGTCAGGATGTTTCCTCCTGAACTGGCGAATTTTTTGAAAGTTCTCTTTGTTAAATACGCCGGAGCTTTGTCCAGGTGTAGTGGCCATGAATAGAATGAATGAGAAACGGTCGGCATATTGGTCGAATACGGAGACGTCTGTATCGGATGTAATCGCCAGCCCTAATTCTGCTGTCAAGGAAGCTGGAATATCCAGACTTCCATTTAGATTTTCATACTGGAAAGTCACATATTCTACCTGATGCTTTTCAATACCAGAATAATACTTCTCAGGCTCACTGGTAATCACATGAAGATCTATTGGCTTGTCGCTGATGGATCGAATCACCTCAATATCATCAAAAACACCCAACTCATCATTGCAGTCCRCGTGAAAGAAATCTACTTGGTTATCATGAATGTCCTGAATCACGACCGGCAAGTCACGTTTTGAGTCAGAGTATATGGAAGCTGAAATTTTCATTTATCAAGTTGCGGGTTTTGTGTTGCAGGTTGCAGGTTGCAGGTTGCGAGTTTCTTGTTGCGGGTTGTGGGTTTCAGGTTGCGGGTTGCGGATTGTGGGTTKYGTGYTKCGGGTTKYGKGTTGCRGGTTTYGKRTTTYGTRTTGCGKRYTRYGRKTTKYGTRTTKCRRGTTTCRTGWTGCTAYRTACCTTTACGTGATGGAAGTSATTYACTRATGGSTTTTCTGGGTCTTCCATTCTCCTTCTACGAATTGMAAGAACTTGTTAATCATCGCACCTAGACGKTCATACTCTTGAATGAAYTCAGTCAATGGYTCCTTTTCAAAATGCAAATCACTWATCATATTCAACTGCGMGTTAACYTCGTCACARGAAGCGTGTGCAAATATCAAAAATCGKATGAACTCAGCTTTATRCCGTCTTCGRCCATARCCTTCAGCGATGTTATCCTTAATGCTTTTTGAAGACCTTCTTATCTGGCTKCCCTGCTCGTATARCTCRTATTTGGGAAGTTGCAGTGACATTTTATGAACATCAATTGCAAGAGCGTAGGCTTTMTTATAKATWTCCAAGTCTTTATAACTCTTCATTGTCTTAGTTTGTAAKATTWATATCATCCAACATCAACACGMAACCYGMAACCYGMAACCSGAAACARMGTRAGTAACTCAACACAAATGTATGATTAATCCCATTTCTCATTCGACACTATTATTCAAACGCCTGCATGTCATGGAGACGCTTGTACGCTCCACCTGCAGCCATCAATTCGTCATGKGTTCCTCTCTCCGCTATCYKCCCTTCATGKACCACWGCWATTTCATCAGCATGCTTGATGGTAGATAAGCGGTGGGCTATGACCAAAGASGTCCTGTTCTTCATCARATTATAAATCGCTTCCTGGACCATGCGTTCTGATTCYGTATCCAATGCCGARGTRGCCTCATCCARAATGAGAATTGGTGGRTTCTTAAGTACCGCTCTGGCRATGCTCAAKCGCTGTCTCTGSCCTCCTGAAAGCTTTCCACCCATATCACCTATGTTGGTRTCATAYCCTTCAKTCATCTCYTCTATGAACGCATGTGCATTGGCAATTTTRGCRGCTTCCACMACTTGTTCCACCGTTGCGTCAGGAAGSCCAAAAGCGATATTGTTGAAGATCGTATCRTTGAAGAGAATCGAYTCCTGTGTCACTACRCCCATGAGTTGCCTCAGTTCCARAACCTTATAATCYTTTATTGAATTTCCATCCAAAAGGATTGAACCAGCYTCATGGTCGTAAAAGCGCGGAAGCAGATTCGCGATRGTCGTCTTGCCACTGCCTGATTGCCCTACAAGGGCCAGTGTACTTCCTTTGGGTATTTTCAAGTTCACTTTATTCAATGTTGGTTTCTCAGCATAAGAGAAAGACAGATCTACAAACTCAATCTCTCGCTCAAATTTATCGATACTGATAGCGTTCGGCTTATCTGTGATCGTGATCTCCTCCTTGAGGATCACATCCACCCTATCGAGGGAAGCAGCCCCTTTCTGAATATTATAATACGCTGAAGCAAATGATTTCGCGGGGCCTATCACCTGGGAAAAAATTAGAATGTACGCAGTGAACAGCTCGGCACCGAGCCCAATATCATTGTCAAGGACCAAATTCCCCCCGTACCACATAATGGTTACCATCACCAGGATTCCTAAAAACTCACTAAGCGGAGAAGAAAGGTCCCTTTTCCTGAGCATCTTAATAAAGATCTTCATGGTTTGATCATTCACCTGGGTGAACTTGACATTGGACAACTTTTCAGCTGTGAATGCCTTAATAATGCGTATTCCGGTCAGGGTTTCTTCAATGAGTGATATGAGGAGGCCTACTTTCTTTTGACCTGCAGCGGAAGTACGTCGTAAACTCTTGCCTATCCTGCCTATGATCAATCCGGTAATGGGCAAAAGTATGAGCACAAAGAGAGTAAGCTGCGAGCTGATCGTGAATAAAACAAATAAAAAGATGATGATCTTTAGTGGGTCCTTGAACACAATTTCCAGAGAAGTCATAATGGAAACCTCAATTTCAAGGATATCCGTTGTCATCCGGGCCATGAGGTCTCCTTTACGGGATTGAGTGAAATAAGACAGTGACAGAGATAAAATACGGTCGTATACCCTCTTTCTAATATCCCTGACTACACCATACCTGATAGGGGCCATGAAGAACATGGCCATGTACCGGAATACATTCTTTAAGAAAAATGATATCGAAACCAAGATACAGATGAAGATCAGACCATCAACTTGCCCGTCCGCCGTTAAAGTTCCATCAGGGGCGATAATCTTGGTTAGATAAAAGTATCCGTAATCCATGATCACATCACCTTTGAGTTGAAATTCAGGTAATGTGGTAACCAATGGGCGAATCTTAAACAAGATGCCCAGGAGCGGAGCGATCATTGCCAGCGAGAATAGTTCAAAGAAGGTAGAAAGCACATTGAAAACAACATTCAAAAATGCGGATCCCAAATAGGAACGTACGTATCCCAATATTCTAACAATGTCCTTCATCCGGTAAATATCTGGAAAACATCTCTTAAATCGCTTTCTCCTGAGGATGGATAGTTATAATAATCCAACGCCTTCGTATGAATGATTCTGTGTTTGAACATTAGAACTGGTGAATACTTGAATGGCGAAGTCTGAAGTGAGGATAACCGATTGAATAAGACATTTCATCATTCCTTTGTTCAAATATTCAAATGTTAACCGTTAACCCAGCATCAATTCACTACCTAAAGCTTCGGAGCTAACTTTTGCATCATTAAATAAGAATTAAACGCCCGTATAGTTAAACGGCGTTATCTGTTTGAGCTCAGTTTTAACTCCTTCACTAACGCTCAATCCATCAATAAAGTCTACATAGGCATTTTCTTCYAACCTGGAGTTCACCCTGGTTARGTCYTTCAACTTTTCGTAAGCGTCATTCACACCTTCTCTCCTGAGGACMGTCTGAATGGCCTCTGCAATCACAACTCTGTGCTTCACCAAATCAGCCCTGATTGCGTCTTCTTTGATTACAATCTTGTTTAAGCCCTTWACCAGGGATTTACAAGCGATGAGGCAATGTGCAATCGGTACTCCAATATTTCTCAGAACGGTAGAGTCTGTTAAATCCCTTTGTAATCTGGAGATGGGCAATTTAGCAGCGAAATGCTCTAATAGCGCATTCGCTACACCGGCATTGCCTTCCGAATTCTCAAAATCAATGGGATTCACCTTGTGGGGCATGGCAGAAGAGCCGATTTCCCCYTCRATGATCTTTTGGCCAAAGTACTCCATCGATATATAAGTCCACATATCTCTATCCAGATCGATGAGGATATTGTTGATGCGTTTGATATTGTCGCATATTGCAGCGAGGTTATCATAATGTTCTATTTGGGTGGTCGTTTGAGAGCGGTGCAATTTTAAGGTGTCATTCACAAATGAATTCGCAAAGGCGACCCAATCCGTTTCGGGGTACGCTACCACATGAGCATTCAAATTCCCCGTCGCCCCGCCAAACTTGGACGAGAATTTCAGGTCTTTCAAAAGTGCTAGCTGCACCAGAATTCGCTCGATGAATACCTGTAACTCTTTACCCATTCTCGTAGGCGATGCAGGCTGACCATGCGTGCGGGCCAACATGGAGACATTAGACCAAGTTGAAGCGTGCCTAGATAATATACTAATAACCTCATTAATAGCCGGATAGTACACATTACTTAAGGCATCCCTTAAAGACATAGGCACTGCCGTATTGTTCACATCTTGCGATGTTAATCCAAAGTGTACGAAGCTCCCAAATTCATCCAATCCAAGCGCCTTCATTCGGTCTCGAACAAAGTACTCAACAGCCTTCACATCGTGATTGGTGATCTTCTCCTTGTCCTTGATCCATTGGGCGTCATCTTCTGAAAAATCCTCATAAAGCGATCGCAGGCCAGCGAATGAATCCTTCGGCACCTTACTAAGCTGCGGCAGTGGCAGCTCAACCAGCGCAATGAAGTATTCTACTTCTACAAGCACTCGGTATTTAATCAAAGCAAACTCAGAAAAATACTGGTCAAGCTCAGCAGTAACCCGACGGTACCTACCGTCTACCGGAGAAATTGCTGTTAGTTGGGATAAATCCATATCACGTCCTGTTAAGAGGGCGCAAATATACAAATAAGCCCTGAAGTAGCGCTCGTGCTAAATCAGGGCTTACCTGGGTAATATGTAAAACTTCAAGATACTACCTGATGAGGACGATCTTTTTAGTAATCGATACAGCCTCTTCATTGTTTATTCGAACATAATAGGTGCCATTAGTAAGTCCAGAAAGATCTACTGCACCACTATTGGTCAGGTCAACCTGCAAAACAAGTCGCCCCATTAGGTCCAACACCTCCACTTGAACATCTCTCTGCTCCTGATCTATATAGAGCATTCCATTAGTTGGATTAGGGTAGATACGAATATTGAGCTTCTCATTCACATCAGCAATTCCCAAAACCACAACCGAGTCAGAAGCAACCAAACAACCGTTGGCATCTGTTACAGTGACAGCATACGTCCCGTTCATCAGATTGGTCGCTGAGGAACTGGTCTGCGCTGCAGAATCGTTCCATAAGTAGGAATAGGGCATTGTTCCTCCGGTAACCGAAGCGCTCGCCCAACCATCAGCACAGGTATCGCAAGCTGGACCTACAGCGAAAAGAGCAACAGCAAGGTCAAGGGGCTCCGTAATGGTCGCTATGGCTGTAGAAGTACCCCCTATTGCATCAGTGATGGTAACAGAATAAGATCCAGGGCACAGGCCTATTGCAACACTAGTTGACTGAGCAGAAGGATCATCCCACAAGTAGGCATAAGGTGCAGTTCCACTAATCTCAGTTGCCTCAACTGCCCCATCACAACTTCCAAAGCAAGTCGCATTCGTTATATCAACAATGCCGGCGACCACCTGAGTGCCTAACTTGAAATTGGCCCCCAATACATTGCCTCCAGGCCCGTCGGTTTCCATCTCAAGAACTGGATAGCCCTCACCGTTTGCATACCAATGGTAAATGAATACAGTATCAATACTAGGGTTGGGAGCGCCAATCAGTGTTGGATCTGCCAATGCCCAAACACCTCCGGTAAAGGCTGGATCTTTGAGCATTACACTGTCATAGATAACCTCCATCGTAAATTGACGTATCGTTTGAAAGGTACCCGAAGGCGTGGTCACAGCACCGAAAGCATCTACTGTAGAGGTAAAAAAGCTTGTGCGATTAACACCAATAGAATCAATAGGAGCCCCTACATCAGCACCAGCAAACTTTAGCTGATAAGCCGAAGTATCAACATAAGCCGTCCCAGAGGTTGAAGGAAACTCCATCACTTTTTGAGTCGGCTCATATAGCAGGCTGGATATGGCTCCTGTACCAAAGAAATCAGTCGCAAAACCCATAAAGTTGAGGCCAGCCGAATCAGCTTGAAGGTATGCCGTGAATCCATCATCATCCGTAGCCAAGGTAGCAGCGCTAAAATCAGCACCATTGGTTGTAGTAGAAGGATCGACATAGACAATAGTATCAATAAAATCCATCTGCAAATTAGAGAAGTCCCAGGTTTGACTTCCTGTACCACCTACACTTGTACCGGCTGGCACAATGGTGTCATTGATATTCAATACTGAATCTCCAACAGTATTAAGATCAGCCAGCGTAATTGTGATCTGACCATAACTTTGATTTACAAATGAAACAATCATCGCGATTGTCGCTAGTAGTAGTGTCTTTTTCATATTCATTTTCTTAAATCGTTAGTGAGCAAATATATGATTCATTTGTTATAATATGGGTGCCCTACTGGGTAATACACTAACTTTGCCCCGATCAATCGATAATTATTAGGACCGTTCATGTTTCAAGGAGTCGCCTTAGGGATAAAGTCATACTTCACTGCTCACAAGTTTATCAAGCAGCATAAGCTTTGGGCCTATGTATTGGCACCTGGATTCATGAACCTGTTGCTTTTCGGCGGAACGATCTTGATTGGACTGCACTATTCTGACGCGCTAACCATCTATTTTTTAGATCTACTTGGGATGAATGAACCCACAGAAGATAGCTCAGGCTGGCTAAGCACCGCTTTACGCTGGATATTTATGGTGATTTTCAGATTGCTGTTCCTTCTTTTTTACCTGTACCTTTACAAATACATCGTTTTGATTATCATGTCGCCGGTGCTGGCCCTACTTGCGGAGAAGGTCGACAAGATTCTCACCCACAACGATGACCCTTTTGAAATGAACCGGTTTATCAGTGATGTACTGAGAGGGGTTGGCCTGGCCATAAGAAACCTTGCAATAGAATTCACCCTCCTCTTCGCCCTGTTTTTACTATCCTTTGTTCCTGTTTTACAACTCATCACTCCGTTTTTGATGCTTTCGGTTGAATTTTACTTCTTCGGATTCTCAATGATTGATTACTCCAATGAACGTAAGAGAATGTCAGTCAAGGAGAGCGCTCATTATGTTAATTCCAATAAGGGCCTGTCTATTGCCATTGGAGGGATGTTTTACCTGCTACTCTTAGCACCCATCATTGGACTTATGATAGGCCCTACCTATGGCGTAGTGGCTGCTGCCCTCGCTACTCACAATGAAACTGGAACCAACCTTGAAAAGACTTCACATGGTTAAGATCATTGCAGTAAAATACCTAAACACCTTACCCTTTGTTCACGGAATTGAGAAGTCTGGATTGATAAATGACTACATCCTGGAACTCGATATACCGTCAGCTTGCGCAAGGAAGCTGGAAAACGGCGAGGCAGATATTGGCCTGGTACCCATAGCCGCCCTGGACAAATTGAGCGGTTTCGAGGTCTTCACCGACTATTGTATTGGTGCCGAAAAAGCGGTCGGATCTGTGCTATTAGTAGGAGAAAAACCCATGGACGAACTAAAAGAAATATACCTAGACTATCAATCCAGAACAACTAATTCTTTAGTTAAAATAATATACAGCAAACATCTGAACTTAAGCCCGTTATGGATAAATGGAAACGCAGGTTTTGAAAGCTCAATAAAAGGCTCAACCGGGGGCGTACTCATAGGGGACCGTGCGCTGGAGATAGGTAATAATTATGCGTTCAAATACGATCTTGCGGAACTGTGGAACCAATTTACCGGCCTTCCATTTGTGTTTGCCTGTTGGGTCGCAAAAACTACGGTACCCAAGTCCGTTCTTTCAAATTTCAACAATGCGATAACATGGGGCATACAACATAAGCACGATGTTATTCAACAGAAGAAGCTCAATATAGACATCCAAGACTATTTCGACAACTACATAAGCTATCATCTCGATGAAGGTAAGAGGGCTGCAATGGCCCTTTATCTACAAGAGTTGCGCTCACTGGGACAGGAAGAACGGACAGGGCCTTAGCCTATCTGAAGTCCAGCGGATTTCCAAATGCACATATATTTGCTATATTTATTGCGAAATCAAGTCACTTAAAATATCTTTGCCGCCTCATTTCCTCTCTGACACTACCACCTTAAATGAGTCAAATGAAACGAGCCATGACAAGAACTTTATCGCCCATGAGTATGACACCAAGCGAACCTTCTGGTCCAGTCTTCGACGGCCAAAGCCTTTGGCGACGGTACGTAAGCGGGCCCCATGTAACCATTAACAATCAATTATAGCCAGATGAAAAAAGCAGCTACCCTCTTTCTTCTTATCTCATTTTGCTCTCTTACCTTTGCCGACACACCGGCAGTAAAGACTTCGATTAAGGATAAGATGAAGCAAATTAAGGCCAAGATGAAGTATCAGAATGCAGACTACAAAGCGGCCCTCAGACTCTATCGTGATATCTACGTGAACGAGGCCGAGAATGCGCTGATCAATTACCGAATCGGACAATGTCATCTTGCGTTAGGAAGTGTTAACGAAGCATTGGAATATTTCGAGAAAGCCTACACGCTTGACAACTATTTGGATGGCATTCATTCATCTCTTGGCCAGGCTTATCACTTACATGGAGATTTAGACAGGGCGGTTGAAGAGTACAACAAGTACAAAGAGACGCTATCTCAGGGCCAACTTGCTAAAGATGATGTTCTGTTTTATTTGGAACAGTGCAATTATGCCAAATCGCTCATGGCGGCGCCTATTAAAGTTAAGATTAAGAATATGGGCAGCAACATAAACTCCGAATATCCGGATTATGCACCCTCAGTTTCACTGGATGGCAAGACCTTCATCTTCACATCACGCAGATCGGATACCAAGGGCAGGGGCCGAGACAACTATGATCACGGTTATTATGAGGATGTTTATGAATCCAAGTACGATGAATCCACCAAGACCTGGTCAGCCGCCGCACCTCTCAAAGGCCGTGTTAACACCCCATTCCACGATGCGAGCATGAGCATATCCCCTGATGGAACAGAGATATTTGTGTACAAAAACGCTCCGACCACCACTAAAAGTGGTGATATCTACATTTCCAAAAAAGGATCTACTGGAAAATGGTCGAAACCGCTGGCAATGCCGCAGAAAACGATTAACACTTCTTATTTTGAGAGCTCTGCCTGCCTAACAGCAGATGGTAACATGCTGTACTTCGTAAGTGAACGTAAAAAAGGATTTGGACATGGAGATATTTATAGAAGTAAGCGGATTTCGAGAACAGAATGGGGAGAAGCAGAAAATCTAGGCCCGATTATCAACACTGACAAAGATGAGATCGGCGTATTTATTCATCCCAATGGAAAAACCTTGTTCTTCAGTTCTAAAGGCCATAAATGTATAGGAGGTTATGACATATTCAAGTCAACCTTGGTTGACGGGAAGTGGACAGAACCGATAAATCTGGGATTCCCCATCAATACTACTGGTGACGATGCGCATTTTGTGATGACCACCGACAACCAAACCGGCTACTACGCTAGCTTAAGAGCAGATGGATTTGGAGAGAAGGATGTRTATGAGATCGACTTTGAAMAGTACGACGTGGTGAATGGTGCAGAAATCAAGGAAAAACGAAGCCATCCGCTTGCCATACTTAAAGGCAAGATAACCGATAACCAAATCCTTCAAGGTGTTAGGGGTAAGATTTACGTGATTGACCCTAAAACAAATGAAATAGCGGGTTCTACAAGTGCGGATGAGAATGGCAACTACTTCATTATTATTCCAGGGAACATGGAGTACGAAATAGGCTTCAGTAATGAGAAATTCAAGAACAAAAAGGTGCGTGTGAAGATGATTGCAGATGAGAACACGACCTTAACCAACGTGAAGGACTTTGACGTGGAACGAAAAGAGAAATTAATCTTCGTAAAGCCAGAGCTCTTTGAGGTTCAAAACATCCTGTTTAAACTGGCCAGCTCGCAACTTGAAATTTCTGAGGGTTCAAAAAAACAGCTTGACGAGTTGGTCAAGCAATTGGAAACAGCACCAGGATTTAAGATTCAAATTCACGGCCATACAGACGACATGGGTAAGGAAAAATACAATTTGGAACTTTCTCTAAAGAGGGCCAATTTCATTGCGGAGTATGTGGAAGCTAAAGGAGTTGACCCTTCAAGACTCACAGTAGAAGGGTATGGTTCTGATCAGCCACTCGCTCCCAATACTACCGAACAAGGCCGTGCAGCTAACAGACGGGTTGAAGTTAAATTGGTTGAGTAATACTTCTATTGTAATAGCAGATTGCTAGCTATTCTCCTGTTTCAGCCTTTTTTGTCCAGGAAAGCCCTTCCAGAATCTGATCAATATGACGCTCGAACTGAATTAATGCTTCGGGCCCTCCTACCCTGTTCATTACCGTCTTATTTTTGCCATTAAGATTTACCGTGGTGTAGGTAGTGGCGAAATCCGTTACAGCACGATCATATTCGTTCTCAAAGTCGAAGTACTTGACGCTATCTATCATCTGCTTAACTGAATTCATATTGTCGTCACTCAGCCTGCTTAAATGAACTCCCTCCTTCTTGACAAATCGCCTCCCGTTGTATACCACATAGCCGCTGTTGTAGATATCAGCTGAATATACAGGACATTTACCGTAGCAAGGGGTTCTCTTAATGCTAACAAACAATGAATCCTCTACGACCGCCGCCTTAGCTGCAGTATCCAATTGAAGACCACTTAAGTCAATTTTAACAGGCGCCACAAGCTTTACTGGAATCGCACCGGTTACTTCCTTTTCAGGTGTTTCTATCGCTGCTTGCTGCTGGGTGGTTTTACAAGCTGCAAGAATAACTAGCAAGGAGCATATTGCTATATAATATCTGGTGATTTTCATGGGTCTATAATTTATTTTTGAGGGCCAAGGTTCTTAGGGTGCCTTGTTTCATTGGTCTCCAATTCAATTGAGAAATTCAAAGCCGTCAACTGTCAGGTTCATAGCTGTTGATAGCGTTATCGGACTAAAATCAACAATCTTGCCAATCCGACCAACCGGGAATACGACTACTTCTTATAGCCTTTTTCCCTGGCCATCTTCTCGAGCCTCTTCTGAAATTTGGATTTAGGTGCCGCAGGTTTCTTCTTATGCTCATCCAACTTCCTAAGAATGGCTTCCTCATCAACAAAACGACGCATGGCGTACTGCTGGGCAAACGTGATCATAGTCGCAACAAAATAATAGTAACTCAATGCTGCAGCAAAGTCATTAAAGAAACCAAGGAACATGATAGGCATCATGTACATCATCACCTTCATTTGAGGCATTTGCATCTGCCCTCCACCACTCATTTCAGCATTCATTTTAACCGAAAGCAATGTAGCTGCTGTCATGAGCAGTGTAAAAAGTGAAACGTGATCACCGTAGAATGGAATTGAAAACCCATCCGGAAAATCATAAATAGAATCATATGATGATAAATCAGTCGCCCAAAGAAAGCCTTGTTGCCTAAGCTCAATCGATGATGGAAAAAAGCGATACATGGCGATCAGTATCGGAAATTGCACAAGCATTGGCAAGCAGCCTCCCAATGGATTCACACCCGTTTTCTTATATAGGGCCATCACCGCCTGTTGCTTCTTCATGGCATCTGCCTTATCCGGATATTTTGCGTTTATCTCATCCACTTGTGGCTTCAAAACGCGCATTTTTGCCGTTGACTTGTACGACTTGTACATGAGGGGAAAGAGCAACATTTTGATAAAAATGGTCATAATCAATATGATGATACCGTAACTATCGATCACCTGGCCCAGCCAATTGAATATGGGTATGATTAACCCAACATTGACCCAGCGAAATATTCCCCACCCCAACGGAATAATCTGCTCATAATCCATTTCATATTCCTTCAGGCTCTTATAGTGGTTGGGGCCAAAATAGAAGTCCATTTCGAAGGTCTCGTTACTCTGATGCTCATAAGCTAGCCACAACTTGGACTTCATCTGCTTAACATAGCGCTCATCCTCCTCATCAGTAATCGTTTCGACCCAGGAAAATGCCGCAAAGTTTTCTTTTGCGGTAAGAATAGAAGAGAAAAACTGCCCCTTAAAAGCTATCCATTTGACTTTGGTCTCCAGATCAATTCGTTCATCATTTCTCTCAGTGATGTAGTCAACCTCATCATTGAGAAACTTGTAATAAATCGTCGAATTTATATGTTCATTGGTTTGACTTTTCTCCTGACGCGGCGCATAGATTGACCAATCGAAGGCCAGCGTACTCTCATTGGAGGCGAGAATATGGTTAACATGATGAAAATTCATCCTGAAATCCAGATTGTACGAATTGCCAGCCAGGGTGTATTGATATTCCACATATCCATCATCATTGGCATAGAGCCGCATAGCCAGCGTTTTGGCACTGCTGCCCTCAACAACAAATGAAGCCCCTTGAGCTTGGAAATATCGATCCTGAGTACGCACAAGGCCTGACCCAGTTTTTAAGGACAGGTTAAACTCTGTACCATCACCTTTGAAGGCATACAACGGCAAAGAATCATGGGTATAGGTATTCTTGAGCTCAACCGCATGCACCATTCCTCCTTTACTGCTGATGGTTATTTTTAAGAGCTCATTCTCGATGGTAAAGAACTCCTCCTGACCCTGAAGTGCTTTCTCGAAAACCCCATAAGTTTTGCTGGTATCGGAAACAATGGTAGCGGTTGCATCCTCACCAGCTTGAGGTTGGTCCGCAGCGCTGGCCCTCAATTGAGCTGCCTCAGCTTGAGATTTTACCAATTCATCCTGAAGAACTTGTTGTTGGGCAATAGCAGAATCCTGTCTGCGTTGCTGCGCCAATATATCATCTGGAGAAGGGCGATTGAGATAACTAAACCCTATGAGAATCAGGAAAATTAGAACTATTCCAATAATGGAATTTACATTTATGCCACCTTTTTCCTCCAACATTTCTCCTGAAAATTTCTAATACTTAGTTGGCAACCGTCTCGCCAAGTTCCACCGCTGCTTTAACGAAGTTAATGAAGAATGGGTGCGGGTTGGCCACAGTGCTCTTATATTCAGGATGAAACTGTACACCTACAAACCAGGGGTGTTCAGGTATCTCTACAATTTCAACCAAACCTCCGTCTGGATTAATTCCTGAGGCCTTCATACCAGCTTTTTCATAATCAGCCAGAAATTCATTATTGAATTCAAACCGATGTCTGTGCCTCTCTTCTATCTTATCTTTTTTGTAACACGCCCTTGCAAGAGAGCCTTCCACGAGCTCACAGTCATACGCGCCCAATCTCATTGAACCACCCTTACGCGTCACCTTTTTCTGTCCCTCCATGATGTCTATAACGGGGCTTTTGGTTTGTGGATCAACCTCTGTAGTATGTGCATCTTCTAATCCTAACACATTTCTACCGTATTCTATCACAGCACATTGCATTCCCAAACAAATCCCCAAGAAAGGAACGCCATTTTCCCGTGCGTATTTTATCGCCGCAATTTTTCCTTCCACTCCACGCTCTCCAAATCCGGGAGCGACAAGAATTCCATTTAAATTACCCAGTAATTCGGTAACATTATCATCATTGATATTTTCAGAATGAATACGAACCAATTTTACCGAGCAGTCATTAGATACGGCTGCATGAATAAACGATTCCGCAATGGATTTGTAGGCATCTTTGAGTTCAACGTACTTCCCGATAAGGCCAATTTCAACCTCCCGCTTGGGGTTCTTTAATTTATCGACGAAAGCCTTCCATTTTTCGAGCTCAGGTTCAGGGGTAGTAGGCATCGATAATTTTCTCAAAACAACCTTATCCAACTCCTCTTCCTTCATCAGCAATGGAACCTCGTAGATAGTCTCTGCATCTATGGATTCGATGACGGCATTTTTATTGACGTTACAGAAAAGAGCAATTTTCCTTCTAATATCATCATCTAGCGGTTTCTCAGTACGACAAACGAGAATGTCAGGTTGAACTCCAGCCTCCAGAAACGTCTTAACCGAATGTTGTGTCGGTTTGGTTTTCAGCTCACCTGATGCAGCTAAATAAGGAACGAGGGTTAGGTGAATCACCAGGCAGCTGTCCTTCATATTCCATTTCATCTGCCGAACAGCTTCAATATAAGGCAACGACTCAATGTCACCTACGGTTCCGCCTATTTCTGTAATCACAAAATCAAATGACCCATCATCTCCTAATAATTTGACGGATCGTTTAATTTCATCTGTAATATGAGGAATAATCTGAACGGTTTTTCCAAGATACACGCCCTGGCGCTCTTTATTAATAACGGATTGGTAAACCCTTCCTGTTGTAATATTATTCGCCTGTGAGGTTGTAATATTTAGAAAACGCTCATAGTGTCCAAGATCCAAATCGGTTTCGGCACCGTCATCGGTCACATAACATTCTCCGTGCTCATACGGATTCATCGTACCCGGATCAATATTAATATACGGGTCCAGTTTTTGGATGGTAACGGCATACCCCCTGGCCTGCAGCAGCTTGGCCAACGAAGCGGAGATAATCCCTTTACCTAAAGAAGAGGCAACACCTCCTGTAACAAAAATATACTTAGTTTCAGACACCACATTTACAATTTTCCGACCTGCAATATTAGGAAATAATACCCAATTAACCGACGCTACCAATTACGAATTAATACGAATTTACGAATGCATAGTCTGATAGATTTGGATAGTTATCGATATTTATATTTCTACCTCATAGCTTTGGCATGGCAGCCATTCTAAGCAAGATTCTCAATTAAGTTACCTGCTGTTTACCGGCCGAAGGAGAAAGGTAGATTAAATCAAACCCAACTTTTGGAGATGTTAGTGAAGACTACCCAATTTACTATTAGCCAGGCTATTTTATTTGGCTCTAAACTTATACGTTTAGCACGATATGCTAAATTGCAAAAGATACGGTTTCATACAATGAAGGTGCAAGTACAACTTAGGCTGGTAGTGAACATACCGCAGTGGAGGCAGGACACTATTTTTCTTCTGACTTCCAGCTTCTGGCTTTGTACTCAAACACCCTTCTTGAAAATGATCTAAAGTGTGTTCATCTAGCGACGTCAAGCTAAACGATAGATTGCCAATTCAGGATTCAAGTTCATTTAGAATGTAAGGCTCACACCTGCCGTAGGAAGTAATGGCAGTTGATCAACACGCTGATAAGTTGTTCTGTCAAAGAAGAAAATATTCTGTCTATTATAAATATTCGTAACGCTGATCACCGCCTCCAACGTAGAATTGTCGGAAATTTCAAACTTTCGTTTTATTGTAAAATCCATACGGTGATAGATTGGAAGCCGGCCTTGGTTAAGGGGAGCAAAAACATAACCAACCTCACCATTTTGTTCGGTGTAGTCGGTATTAATTCCACCTTCAAACAGATACTTTTCAAATATGCCTTGAGTTTGCGTAAAAGGAAACCCTGTTCCTAAGTTCCATCTAAGGTCTACTTCCCAATTCAAGTCCTTACCAAAGGTATAGGAAGAAACAATATTTGCATTGTGCCTTCTGTCAAAATGTGGATTATAGTTGATCTTAACTCCATTTTCATCCGTAAGAATATCATCAAACCGAGTTACAAAACCCAGGGTATAAACAACCCAGAGGTACCATCGTTTCCTATCATACTTCAGCAAGAAATCGGCCCCATATGCGCTCCCTCGTTCTACGATAAAATCCTTTTTCAGGTGGTCCGGACGATCTGCAAAATCTGGTGTATCATCAAAAAGCTTATTGCGATTGATATTGGTCAGCTGATTGAAGAATTTATAGTACCCTTCAATATTAATACTCATATGCCTTGAAACATCATATTCAAATCCCAGAATAGCGTGTGTTGCCTTTTGCAAGGCATGGTTCACCGGTTTCCCATCGAACTCCTTTTGCAAATTTTCAGGACCTGATAGGAACCCATAAAACAGATTTACTACGTCACGGTCAGACACCGCAGAGATGAGGTTCTGAGAATACAATCCCCCAGCAAATTTTATCCTCAATTTATCCGTGGCATTGTACTTCAATCCCAATCGTGGTTCAGGTGATATGGTAGATAATGAAGCATAGAAATGCAGTCTAAAGCTTGGTTCAATTATAAGCTTGTCGAATATCTTCTTGTACTTCACATAACTGGCTATCTCAGTAGTAAAATCCTGTTGTTCAATAACCCGATTGATTTGGTTAACAAAGGAGAAATCGGTATTAAATCCAAGCACCTCTAATCCGTATTTCAACTCATCTTTACCCAAAAAGTAGGTAAAGTCCAGTCCAACATTAAATCCACCGATGGAACTTTCCCTCTTTCCTATGTTGGCATTCTCTTCTTCCAGAGATATACTATATTTTGAGAACGAGAAATTACCCTCAACCAAGATAGGCGTATTGCTCGGCACCAAGAGAAAACGACTTCCAAACCCTGTTGAGTTCCAATGTAAATCAGAGACCTGCTGGTAATTAACCTGGTCGTCAAAGGAGAATCCAAAGATGTTGAACTTGCTTCCCCTATTACCATTGAATGAAACCTTTCCGTAGAGATCAGTAAAAGTGTATGGCAATCCTTCCGAGAAATTTCCTCCAGCTGTATTATCGATCCATCCACTGGTAATGTTGTTCATCAAATCAGCATAAAGCAATTTAGAGCTCTGCTTTAAATAAGAGTGTTTTGCCGAAAAAACATAGGAAGAACTACTATTCGACCCTTCCTTGTATTTCTTAAGAGGCCCTTCAACCATAAGTTTAGCTGCAAATGGATTCACTGAGGTCTTACCCGCCAGGTGTTTTCTGTTTCCATCTCTAGTTGTAATATCCATAACCGAGGAGATACGCCCCCCATACTCAGCATTAAAACCACCGGTATAAACATCTGCACTTCTAATGAGATCAGCATCAAATACAGAAAACAACCCAATGGAGTGAAAGGGATTGTAAATCACCATACCGTCTAAAAGCACTTTATTTTGGATGGGTGATCCACCACGTATGAAAAGCTGCCCACCTTGATCACCGGTGAACACCACGCCAGGAAGCACCTGTAAGTATTGAGCCAGATCAGGCTCCCCACCAATTGTTGGAATTTGTTTCATCTGCTTCGGTGTAATCTTAATGACCGAGGTCTGAATCTCAGTTTTTCTCGCTTGTGCTTCTGCTGAAATCTCTACCATCTGTAACTGAACCTTTGACTTGGTGAGGTGCAAAAGCTTGCTAATAATTTGATTCTTGGTTAGAGAAATTGGTATTTTGAGTGTATCAAATCCAAGATACGATACCATGAGGGTATAATTCCCTTCCGGCACCTTTGAAATAGCATAATGTCCATTTACATCTGTGGACGCTCCATATGGAGTACCTTTCAAGTAAACATTTGTAAAAATAATCGGTTCCCCGCCATCTTTGTCATAGACAAAACCGCGAATTGTCCCAGTTTGAGCCAGTGCGCCAGCGGTATATACCAGAAGAAAAACAATGCAAAAGAATAGAAAACGTAGAGGCGTATTCATGGAATTTCAAAATTTGGTCACAAATATATATAATCAGATGGGATTGGGATCATTTGGTCCTAGGTTTATCGCCGAAATGGTCCAATTATGACATACTATGAATGCTACTATATAAGGACAGGCTCAACCTGTTCATTCCATAAAGGAGTTACTTCACTCCACCTAGCGCAAGTATGTAATCGAACTCCTTCTTATCAACAGGCATCACAGAGAGACGTGATTGTCTGATCAAAGCGATATCTTTTAACTTCGGATCTGCTTTTATCTGCTTGAGTGTAACTGGATTCTTTAAAGGCGCCACCGGTTCAATATCCACAGCGACCCAACGGTCATCGTCGGTGGTTGGATCCTGATAACTCTCCTTGATAACACGTGCGTATCCCACTACTTCCAAGCCTTCGTTGCTATGATAGTACAATACCAGGTCATTGACTTTCATTGCGTTTAGATGCATTCGGGCGGCATAGTTTCGCACGCCATCCCAGTAGGTCCATTTATCTTTGACCAATTCTTCCCAGGCGTATTTAAAAGGTTCGGATTTGACGAGAAAATAGTTCATTTCGTTGTTCATTAATTAATGAAGTATCTTGTAAACCAGTTCTTTTACGAGCTCATCTCCAGATACAGTTACATTTTCAACTCCTTTTGACCTCATGTCGTATACTCTAAGGTTATCTATGACGCTTGCGAGTTGATGTGGGTGATAATTCCGGGCAGCCGCTTCATATTCAGAAACAAAAAAGGGATTAATCTTAAGCATCGAGGCCACATTGTTTCTTGACTTATCCTTCAGACGATGATAGAGTACCAGTTTACTAAAATAGATAAACAAGGATGATATCGTTAGTACCACCGGGTTACTGTTAGGGTTAGAGGCAAAGTAATTAATGATCTGATTCGCCTTGACGACATTCTTACTACCCAGTGCTTTTTGCAACTCAAACCTATTGAACTCCTTACTGATCCCGATATTGGTCTCCACATTATCGGCGTCCACTTCAGTTCCTTTGGGAATATTCACCATCAGCTTTTGTAGCTCATTGGCAATGGTTCCCAGGTCCGTGCCCAGGTATTCGGTGAGCATTACCAGAGCCCTGGGTGTAATTTTATATCCCTCCCCTTTTAAGTGCTCTGTAATCCAACTCTGCACCCTGTTTTCATACAGTTTCTTGGATTCAAAGAGCACCCCATTTTTAGCAACCTCTTTGGTGAACTTTTTCCGTTTATCCAGCTTCTTGTACTTGTAGCAGATCACTAGAATCGTTGACTTCAATGGTTTCTCTATATAAGGAGCTAAGTTTTCAATATTCTTCAGCGTCTGCGCCTCTTTAACGATCACCACCTGATGATTTGCCATCATCGGAAAGCGTTTGCACTCAGAAATGATACCATCCACGTCAATATCCCGACCATATAGGATGGTTTGATTGAAACCCTTCTCAGCCTCGTCCAGCACGTGCGCCGCTACGTAATCACTTATTTCGTCTATAAAATAAGGCTCTTCTCCAGTGAGAAAATAAACAGGATGATATACCTTGTTTTTGAGGTCAGAAATAATCGCTTCAAAAGTCATTAATTACGAATACGAATCTGTACGAATCTACGAATAGTTGTTATATCTATTTTCCAGAATATACAGAGATTTTGCAGTCAGGGTGGCTCATTGGTTAATTTAAATCCCATCTACATTCAATGGTACTAGCCCTGTGCAGAAGCGCAAATTCTTACCTTCGTACAGATAATTGCCTGGTCACATCGAACAATGCATAATTGACTGCCTTGGATAAGCTGAACTTCCCTACATACGCTTTTAGAGTGCAAGGCCAGGATGACGCCAAGCAAATTTTTGATGATATAAGAAAAAAGTATGTGGCCCTTACTCCCGAAGAATGGGTCAGACAGCACATTATTAGGTATCTCATTAGAGAAAAAAATTATCCAGGCGGACTATTTTCTGTTGAAACAGGATTGAAGTACAACCGCCTGACCAAAAGAACGGATGTTGTTGTTTACAATCCCAACGGAGAGGTGGTATTGTTGATAGAGTGCAAGGCTCCTGGTGTAACCATCAATCAGGACCCATTTAATCAGATTGCGATGTATAATAAGGAGCTACGTGGAAAAGTACTGATTGTGACCAACGGATTGGCACACTATTGCTGCGAGATGGACTATGAAGGTGGGGAGCATAAATTCCTGGACGAAATACCTGATTACAAATCGCTTTAAACAAAGGAAAACCTTGAGTTATTTTGCACGTATAAATGTAATTATCGATATGATTCCAAATCTCGAGTTGAAACTTAAACTTTTTATATCCTTAGCACTGCTGGCTGCTCAGTGTTCACTGATGGCTCAGCCGACTGATACGCACCTTGAAAAGACTGTAATCTTTAAGGTGAAACCTGAATTTCGCGACTTATGCTCCGTATCTTCTATCGATTATCCATCATTGAATGCACTCATCGCTTCGCTCGGAACCTCCAAGTTAAGCAAGAAATTCCCACAAATTCCACCTCCAAGAACCAAGTATAATGTAGAGGGTATTCCATTGACAGATCTCAGCCTGATCTATGAATTGAGTTATACCGGTAATGTGTTGTTAGAAAAAGTGATTCGATTTATCCATAACTCGGAGATTACGCAATATGTACAACCTCATTATCTGCAGCAACCACATTATATTCCAAATGATGATTCTGCTAGCTTGAGTGCGCAGTACCATCTGAATATGATACAAGCGTATGCAGCTTGGGATCTGGTTAAAGGAGACTCTACGATCGTAATCGGAATTACAGACACGGGGTTGGACCCTGCTCACATTGATTTAAAAAACAACCTCGCGTACAATTACAACGATCCCATCGATGGTGTGGACAATGATGGTGATGGCTGGGTAGATAATTACAGAGGCTGGGACATGGGGGATAATGACAATGACCCCACCAGTAGCGGCATCAATTTTCATCATGGAAACTTTGTTGCAGGCCTCGCTGCGGCATCGACAGATAACGGATTTCTTGGGGCAGGTGTAGGCTTTAATTGTAAATTTTTACCGGTAAAAATAAATCGAAACTCCGAGAGGTTTTTATCAGCCGCCTATGAAGGCGTTGTGTATGCGGCCATGCATGGATGCCATATTATTAACTGTTCATGGGGAGGATTTTCGGCGGGCCAATTTGAGCAAGATATTATAGACTTTGCCACTATAAACAAGAACGCGCTGGTCATTGCCTCCGCGGGCAACAACGGTACTGAAGCCATCGTGTATCCAGCATCGCTTAATTATGTAATTAGCGCTGGAGGCACTGATTCCCAGGATGTCAAATTCGATGTTGACTCTCCTGGACTTTCCAGTTCCAACTTTGGCCGGCATTTGGATGTTTGTGCGCCCGGAGCATTTATTTSGTCAACAAAATTTGGMAGTGGTTTTGGRCCYGTTAATTCTGGMACCTCCTATTCYGCACCCATMATTGCAGGCTGCGCAGCAATCGTAAAATCKAAATTCCCCAACTACACGCCCTTACAAATTGGAGAACAGCTAAAAGTTACAGCCGATAATATTGATACAGTGCAAGGCAATGCTGCTTTCCAGGAGAAACTGGGTTCGGGCCGGGTGAATTTATTCAGAGCAATTTCGGATTCATCAAGGCCTTCAATTGTGATGATCAAGAGCTTTATAACGGATAAAAATGGTGGCCTGCTTAGGATTGGAGACACCGTAGAGATAAGGGGCACTTTTAAGAATTATTTGACGGCAACGAATGGGAGCATAACAGTTGAGGTTACCTCTCCAAATCCCAATATCACCTTTCCTCAAGGTGCAGTGGCCGCGTTAGGCCCTCTTAATATGCTAGATACAGCTGGCATCTATACCACGCCTTTATTTTTCACGATTAGCCCAAGTATGGGCACGGATGAAATCATTGAACTGCGTTTTGAATACAGTGATACTTCCACCATTGGCTTTGAATACGTAACCCTCACAGCCAATCCTAGCTTAGTAGACATTGAGGTAAACAATATTGGCACATCAATGACCAGTGAATCACTAATTGGATTCCTTATGCCTACCGCACCTGATCAATATATAGGATTGGGGTTTCAATACAAGGGTGAATCCCTGATTTACGAAGCAGGTTTCATGGTTGGCGCCAAAATAGTTGATACGACCTATGTATCAGACAATATACGTGACAAGCCTTACGCGGACGCAGATTTTGAAGTCGTTACGGTCGCCAAGGAAGTTGATTCAAGCTTCGCAGATATTGAGTCCCATTGTCTTATAAATGATGATGGAGCTGGAATCGATTCAATGAAAATATCGGTGGATCATACGTATTACGCCTGGTCAGGTGTGCCGGATAATAAATACGTTATGATGACCTATAGAATCATCAACAACGGCAACAATATATTGACGGATCTGTACGCAGGGATTCTGGCAGATTGGGATATTCGCAATTTTACTGCCAATAAAGCAGCCAGAAATTCAGATTTACGGATGGGATATGCCTATAGCATTGAATCCGGTAGTCCTTACGCTGGTATTAAATTGCTATCTAAAAATGGGTTCATACACTATGCAATTGATCATATTGTTGGGGCATCTGGAATTGACATTTCAGATACACTACCTTTTACCACAGCTTTGAAATACATAGCCCTTTCTACAAACAGGGCAGCTGCAGGTGTAACAGGAATAGGCAATGACGTTTTGAACGTGGTGAGCAGCGGACCGTTTACGCTTGCCCCGCAGGACACGGTCACTGTTAGCTTCGCGATGCTAGCTGGAGATGATCTAGCTGATCTAGCCAATTCAGCCTTTGCGGCCCAGGCCATGTACGATTCATTATTCGGTGAACCGGAAGTCAATACGGCTATATCCAAGATGCCAATCGCGCCTCATATTGAACTTTATCCGAACCCGAGTGGAGGAGAACTTAACTTAATCTACAGTGGAACTAAATCCGAATCAGCAACCTTTGAAATAGTTGACCTGACAGGGCGGCTGGTTTATGCTGCCTTCCTGGATATTGGCATGGTTTCAAGTACCCACGATGTTTCCAACTTGAAGTCGGGAGTTTACCATTACCGCATCCGGTCTTTGCATGCAGAGCGCAATGGGAAGCTGGTGATCGTCCAATAAAGCACAAATTAATTCAAGAAGCTTCACTCAGGGGTTCTTAAAGATTTGTATTATTGTACCGTCTGCGAACAAAGAGGTAATAACAAATCAAGAATATGACTTTAGAAGACATCATCAATATTGCAGGAAAACCTGGACTTTTTCAAATAATCAGTCGAACCAAGAATGGGCTGATTGCCGAATCACTGGAGAACAAGAAGCGGATTCCGGTCTTCGCCTCTGATAGTGTGAGTGCGTTTACGGACATTAGCATTTACACCAAGGAAGACAGTGTATCGTTGAAGGAATTGTTCCAAAATATCTCTAAAAAAGAGTCAGGAGCTGCAACATCTGTCGATCCTAACACAGATGGAGAAGCACTGAAAACCTATTTCAAGGAAGTTCTACCTGAATATGATGAGGATCAGGTTTACAGTTCTCATATCAAAAAAGTACTCAAGTGGTACAACGTACTACAAAGCGTGAAGTTGCTTGACGAGTTGCTCAAGGAAGAAGAAGAAGAAGAATCGAAAGACGAAAAGGAGCTGAAGAAGGCCAACCAGGCAAAATTCGACCAAAAGCAAAAGCAAACTCAAACAAGGAACGTAAAAGCTAGTTCCAGGGCTAAAGGTGGAGCTCAAACCTCCATGCCGAGAAAGGCGGTCTAAAGGACAAAGTAGAAAGTAAAGAGGCGAGTTAGGGGGTTCGAGTTGGAAAGTTTTGGTTATTGATTGTTCATTAACCGTTTACCCATTGCAAATTGCTCATTGCCTATTGTCTATTGCCCATTGAAAAAGGCATCCTTTTATACAATATTTACTTCGCGCTCCAAGGTAACTCCGAATTTGCTTCTCACCGAATTTAGGATTTCCTCGGACAGATTGAACACTTCATCACCACTTGCATTTCCATAATTCGCCAGTACCAGGGCATGCTTTTCATGAACGCCAGCACTCCCCGACCGCTTCCCCTTCCAACCACATTGATCTACCAACCAACCAGCTGCAACCTTGATTCCGTTCTCTGCTCCATAAGAAACAATGTCTGGATGCTCAGATTTAAGCTGCTCAAAATCTTCGGCCAGAAGAATAGGGTTCTTAAAGAAACTCCCCGCATTTCCCAGTACAGCTGGATCAGGAAGTTTGGAACTTCTAATATTGATAACTGCCTGACTTACCGCTTTTATATCTACCGCTCCAATTTGCATGGCAGCCAACTCATCTTCAATTGCCCCGTAAGAGGTATTGACTACATGGGTTTTATTCAACCTAAGGGTAATGGCACTGAGCATATAGGTGTCGCGTAGTTCATTTTTAAATACTGAATCACGGTAACCAAACTGACAATCGTGCTTGCTGAACCGCGTCAATTCACCTGACCCGAGGTCAATCGCCTCCAGTTCCACAAAAACTTCTTTTAACTCTACGCCATATGCCCCAATATTCTGCATGGGCGCCGCGCCGACATTACCAGGAATGAGAGAAAGATTTTCAATACCTCCCCAATTATTGGCAACGCAATGCATTACCAACGAATGCCAGTTTTCTCCCGCTCCAATCTTCAGATAAACGTGATCAACATCTTCTCTTAGGATGGAAATGCCTTTAAAAGCAACTTTAAGGACTACCCCATTGAAGTTATTCCTGAGCAGAATGTTGCTACCTCCCCCTAAAACCAACTTGGGCAACCCGTTAAACTTACCTTCAGCAATAACAGCTCTGACATCCTCCAACGAATGGGTCTCGACAAAATAATTTGCCGATACGTCAATCCCAAAAGAATTTAACCGTTTAAGGGAAACATTTTCCCGAATTTCCATGAACGTACTGTTTGAACAAATGTAACCCGCTTTACGAATTACGAATTACGAGTATGCGAATTTACGAATCAGGTGTGAATATTACGCGTGTTCTGGATAAAGAGCATCAATTATCCGCTGATATACCACTGCTCCCATGCATGTGTTTAAAGGATTAATCGCATTTTTTACTGGTTATCCCTCCACTTGCCCAGAGATCGTTTTTACTATCTTCGTCGCCAAGCCAAATACCGATGACCAAAGTAATCGCTACTGTTACCAACGACCTCAGCACTGATCAAAGGGTGCACAAGGTTTGTTCTACGCTCCTGAAGGCAAAATACGAGGTATTGCTTGTTGGCAGGCAATTCAAGGAGAGTCCTGGAGTTAGCCGCTCCTACAAGACCAAGCGMATGCGCYTGYTGTTCAACMGTGGAGCMCTSTTCTATGCCAMTTAYAATRTYAGGCTCTTCTGGTTCCTWTTRTTCAAKCGATGTGATATTCTYCTRGCSAAYGAYCTWGAYMCTTTACTTCCATGCTAYCTCATATCSARAATRAAAGGMATCCCCCTGATTTATGACACGCATGAATATTTTTGTGGAATGCCCGAGTTGGCGGATAGGCCATTTGTCCGGAGCYTGTGGCGATCAATAGAACGTTTTATATTTCCCAAACTGGATCTGGTAATGACGGTGAATGATTCGGTCGCCAGGTTATACAAGAGTGATTACGGAAAAGATCTTCTGGTGATCAAAAACTTTCCTTTAACCACTGGGCACACCCAAATAAAACCAAGGAAAGAATTGGGCCTACCAGATGACAAAAGCATTATTCTCTACCAGGGAGCGGTGAATGTCAATCGAGGACTGGAAGAGGCGGTTAAGGCGATGCAATGGGTAGAAGATGCCATTCTGGTTATTGTAGGTGGTGGAAATGCCATGCAAAACCTCCWAAAAATGGTGCACGAAGTGAGTCATACTGACAAAATAGTACTCAAGGGTTGGTTGCCATTCAATGAGTTAATTCATTATACGCGCCATGCCGATGTTGGGCTTGCCATTGAAAAAGACAATAACCTGAACTACAAATACAGTCTTTCAAATAAAATTTTCGACTACATCCATTCGGAGTTACCACTCCTATCATCAAGACTGATTGAAAATGAACTAGTGCTGGCGCAATGGGACATCGGCGAATTCATAGATAACCATGATCCACAACATATCGCGGGGAAGATCACAGCTATGCTCAATGACGAATTGAAGAGGGAAACATGGGCCAAAAACTTAAAAGAAGCCAGAAGATCTTGTACTTGGGAGCGTCAGGAATCGGCACTACTGGAGTTGTATATTAAGGCGAAGGAGGCTTAATTAACCATTTACTTCATAAACTTAATTCGGGATCTCGCTGGCATGTTTAACAGATAATCAACGAATTACGAATACTTCGGCTATGCTCAGTACAAGTTTAGACGAATGTACGAATCACTGTCTTTTCAATTATCTCGATTAAGCAAACTGAGCCTATTTAAAGAATACCTTCCTAAAAATCATTGCACCTGGTTAAGGATCTTGAATCTTGATTGTTTTGAATTTCCAAATCTCTACGCGTAATCAATTCAGTATTCCATATCCATGCGTAACCTGACTTGCAGGCAAGCAGGTTTGAAGATTAAAAACTGATCACCTCGATAGCACAAACTTGTGTTCATTGTATTATCCCCTGAATTTTGATACATTTGATTTGAATGCCCCTGGCTTCCAGTATTATTTGAGGAGCGCACGCGGAATTCCCAATCTATAAACTCTAAAATAAACACATGAAAGCACCACTACTCATGAACAAATTAGTTTACACATTCGCCCTTGTAGCTTATGGTTTTATCTCCCTGGCGCAGGATGCTGGCGTAACAGCTGTTATTGCACCATCTGAGAGCAATAATCTGACGATGGGTACTACCTATGCAGTAACGGTAACAATAAAGAACTTCGGAACTGCTCCCATTCAGGATGTACCGGTGAAGTTTGTGGTCGGAGTAAACAACGCTTTAGATGAAGTCTACGCAGGCCCGATTGCCGCTGGCGCTTCGTTTAACTACACCTTTACCGATTCCTTGGTTATCACAAATACCCTGGTTGGAAGTGGCTTTGCAGAGACCAATGTGATAGGAGACATAAATACCGGAAACGATAAAATAACGACGCTCTATACCTACGGTGTAACCGGTATATTCGACAATTTGGAGGATGCAGTTGGTGAGATCACGGTCTATCCGAATCCTGTAGCTGATGCGCTATCTTTAGATTATGATGGTATTGAGGAAGTAGAAGTCAATATCTACAATATGGCTGGGGAGTTGGTGGTGGCACTGGGCAAGTATGCGGGAGGCACGCTGAAGGGCATTGATGTTTCGGATCTTGAATCTGGCACCTACCTAATTCAGCTTACCTCTGAAGATGGTACTTCTTACAAGAAGTTTATAAAATAGTCCTTATTTCTGCATCAGTGTGCAGAGATAGCCCAGTCTATACATATCAAAATATTTCAAATCTGGCTTGGTGGAATGCAAGTTCCCCAACCAGGCATCTTTTCGTTTCCGAAAACGAATGGCGATTAAGTTGTGCAGATAAAATCGCTTAAGCAGCTGGTAAACCCGATACAACTTTACCTCATCCTTCAATTTTCCAGCTTTCACAAGTTCAGCTAGCGTTTCTACCGCCTGCTCCGTTTTGGCTATAAAATCAGCCTTGGGCTCCAGCCCTCTGTGAAGAAGTGGATTGTCAATATGAATTACCTTGATTCCTCTTGAGAAGAGTTCCTTTCCGAAGAGGGTATCTTCATGGCCGTAACGTTGAATACTCTCATCGAACTTTATGGAATTGAATGATTCCTTGTCTATGGCAAAGGTGCCAGTCATAAAAGAGGCATAGGGATGTTTTTGCCGCTGCTTTACTGAGATGGATTCCCTTTCATGACCGTATGTCCATCGGAGTCGATGCTCAAAATTATCAGGGACCACGGGATCATATGCAAGTCCGCCCACTATAGCTCCCGGGCCATCAACGGCGGCGATATATTTTTGCAAAAATTGTCCGGAACTAACCGCCATGTCACAATCAATAAATAATAAGGTGTCGTATTTCGCTTTTTCTGCTAGCTTATTTCTGATCCTTGACCGACCCGTATTCTCTTCCAGCTCTGTATAAATTACATTGGGAAGTGTTTTCAATTGCCGGTTTACCAATTGAAATTCATCGGAGGAGCAGTCATCCAGACAGATCAACTCGAACTCAAACGCAGCAGCCTCGCCCTCTTTATGCAAGTCAGTTACCAGCTTTGTGCAATCGCGATTATATATGGGAATTAGAATAGATAGCATCACATGTTTCTATGTCAGCCCAATAATAACAATAATATCCCATGGAAATTGTAGGGGGAACTCCTAAACACACAAGCGTTAAGGAAGGATAACCGTGCCAGTGGAGGTACATCCGTTTGCATCGGTAACCGTCACATTATAGATACCATCACACAAACCTGTCTGGAACTGATCCGTGTAGCCATTGTCCCAAATAACGGTATAATTCGGAGTTCCTCCCGTAGGAAATACGTAGGCAGAACCCGCACAGGGGCAAGAACAAACCGCTACAGACCCCGAAGTGGGAGAAGTGAGCAAAGGGGGTTGAACGATKACAACCGGAACAGCAACCGCCGTACATCCTGTTGCRTCMACAACGGTTGGGTTGTAGGTACCGTYACAYAATCCAGTTGCTGTGGTTGTGGTTTGTGCMAGTGGGTCATCCCATAAATAGGTAAATGGCGCKGTACCACTGGTRGCTGCTATSGTKGCTGAGCCGTTGCAATCTCCAAAGCAAAGCGGATTGGTAATGGCRGTCACTTCCAATGTAAGCGAAACAATTGGCACACATCCGTTGTTCATCRCCGCAATACAGGCGGCATTAGCGGCATTATTCGGTGCTCCAGGCGTACCATCATCCGATCCACAGGCGCTGATATCGCCAGCACATCCTTGTACCCAATTCACCTGGCTTCCCATGCCACAATCAGTGGTATTATCGGCATAAAACACATCATCCGTAGCAGATCCAGAGCCCATCCATATATCTCCATTCGTATTGGCTGAACCCCAACCGATACTGGTTACTGGTGTTGTCAGATTTGCAGCATCAAAGAGCAGAAAACCATCCGATCCGTTGGCCATAGATATGGGTGACCAGGACCCACCAGGAATCCAGCCAGTCCCAGGGTATACGCTGGTGGTGGAGTTGGGCTGCGAAGTGTGACGGTCAAAAAGAAGGGAGCTAATGGGAATCACCAGGTTGCAGTTACCATCTGCCATAGACACATCCGCCCCAGGTAAAGAGGGGTTGGCATCCCCATCATTGTATATCGTGATTAAAGTTCCATTGGGTATACAGGACCAGAACGGATCGTTGGAAAATCGGACGGCACCTGCGGCTATCCCGACTCCTGAGGTTGGGCCACCATTTAGGAATCCGTTGTTATCATCCATGATCCACAATCTCAAGTCAACACACCCACCAACACAGGCTGTTCCCGAAACCAGAAACTCGACATACTCCTGAGAACCGGTAGGGCCTTGAGAGACTTCATTGATGGTCACCTGGGCAGTGCCCAATATTGGCAACAACAATCCGGTAAGAAGGAATATTTTCTTTCTTAAATTCTGCATAGAGCATAAATGCACATCACTAAGACGCATTAATAAGACAAACGTTGCTCGTATTACCCCTATTGGCGACTTAGGTATTCGCTCAGGCTAAGATAGAAAAACAACTGAGAAATTGAAGAATGGACAGGACTTCCTAACGAACGAGTGTCACGTGGCCCACATACTGATGGGGCTTTCTGGTACTGATCTCCCGCGTAATGACCAACCATATGTACACATCTTGTTGTGCAATATCAGGCCCTTTATTGGCCCTTCCATCCCATTGAAGATTGAGGTCAGTGGACTTAAAAATCTGATCACCCCAGCGATCAAAGACATAAAATTCAAAGTCATTATTGTCAATTCCCACGCCTTGTGGGAAGAAAAAATCATTGAGGCCATCACCATTAGGGCTAAAGGAGTTCGGTGCAAAGAAAATATAGTCACCCTCAATAACCACGGTCAATTCCATCGTATCTGAACAACCCAAGCTGTTCATTACGATTAGCTCAACCAGATACGTTCCTGTATCAGAATAAGTGTGTGTTGGGTTGACCACAGTATCTACACCACCATCACCAAAACTCCATTCAAATGACAAACTATCCACAAATGGCAAGGAGAAGTTTGTAAAATTAATTGCGGAGAGAAGGAGGCTGGCGGTATCAGCAGAACTGACAAATGCTGCAGTCGGGGAAAGTGAATCAAGAACCACGGTATAATTCCCATTCACCTCACAACCATCCCCGTCCGTTATTGTAACCGTATAATCCCCTGGACAAAGCGCAGCGGCGCTGGAGTCTGTTTGGTTTCCTGTTGCAGCATCCCATGAATATGCATAAGGTGTATTGGTACCGGTAACCGTAACCGTAGCGATTCCATCACATGTCCCACCACAGCTGGCCGGTGCTCCTGAAGAAATAAAAGTGACTTGAATCGGCTCTGTCAAAACCATATCCAATGAACTGACACACCCATTGGCGTCGGTTACCGTAACACCATAGGTGCCAGCACATAATCCTGTAGCGGCTGAAGCGGTTTGGCCATCCGACCACAAATATAAAAAAGGCGTCACGCCACCGTTCATAGAGGCCTTGATCGAACCATCACAAGCTCCATTACAGCTTGCATCTATGAGGGGATCCAGGATAACAGTGGTCCCACCCGGGATATCGCCTATGGCTACTGATGCGCTTTCGGTACAACCATTTGAATCCACAATACTCACTGTATAAATTCCAGAAAAGAGGCCGCTGGCAGTCGCGGTGATTTGGGTCCCAAGATCACTCCACAGATAACTATAAGGCCCTACTCCACCCGATACGTTGACGCTTACCTGTCCATCAGCTAACCCACAATTGGCATCAACGCCTGAGGGTACGAGTACGAGCGGCATCGGTTCTGTAATGGATACTGATGAAGAATCCAAACACCCCGCGTTATCAGTGATCGTAACTGAATAGGTTCCTGGCCCCAAATTAATCGCAATTGAATCAGTTTGATTGCCCGTTCCTGCATCCCATTGGAATGAATAAAGTGTGCTACCCCCACTCACCAGAGCCGTTGCCTGTCCATCTGAAAAACCATTGCAGCTTACGTCAACGTTCATAACGGCCTGAATAACGGCACCAGGTATGTCAGTTACTACCGCGTTGACACTATCCACGCAATTAAAAGCATCGCTAACAAGCACCGAATAGCCACCGGCGAGCAGTGCAATTGCCGTGTCCGTTATTTGCAGAAGCTGGTCGTCCCATGTATAAATATAAGGGTTGGTACCACCAGTTGTTGTGACATAAGCCAGGCCATTGGGTAACCCGCATGTACTTGATTGTGTACCTGAATTTAGTGAAAGCGGCAACGGCTCCGTTATGGTGACGATAGCATTGGAGATACATCCAACAGCATCCGTTACAGTCGCAGAAAATGACCCGGCCGGAAGCCCGGTGGCAACCGTTGTAGTTTGAGCATTGGGGTCGTTCCAAGTATACGTGTAAGGAGGCGCCCCTCCTAACACCGTCACTGTAGCGGATCCAGTTGAATCCCCTGAACATCCAACATTGACGTTAGCTGTTATCGTTGCCGCCGGCGCTCCAGCATCGTTCACGGCTACCAGGACGCTGTCAAGACATCCATTATTATCTGTTACCAACACAGTATAGGCTCCTGCTCCAAGCGCGAAGGCCGTATCGTTAGTTTGTAATCCGGGATCATTCCATTGGTAGCTGTAAGGCCCGACTCCACCTGATGCCGTCACCATGGCCTGACCATCATTATTGCCACAAGTAGCATCCATGCTTGCTGAAGCTGACACTACAGGAGTGGGATTGATTAATATGACCGCGGCTGTATCATCACATCCGTTGAAATCGGTTACAACCACCTCGAACGTTCCAACGCAGAGGCCTGTAGCGATTGCCGTCGTTTGTGCAGATGGATCATTCCAGGCGTAGGTATAAGGCGGTATTCCTCCGCCGGCAGTTACCCCAGATGAACCGGTGCAATCTCCAAAGCAAAGAGGGTTGGTACTGGTAGATATTACGGAGGTGATCAATACGGGCTCGGAGATAATGACTGATAAGGTATCATCGCACCCATTGACAATCGTGACCACCACATCGTACGTCCCAGCACAGAGGCCAGTAGCGATGGCCGTAGTTTGTGCCGATGGATCATTCCAAATGTAAGTGTGAGGCGGTGTGCCTCCACCAACGGTTACAGTGGCCGTGCCGGTGCAATCGCCAAAGCAGAGTGGATTGGTAGTTCCAGAAATTACGGAGGTGATCAACGGAGGCCCGGAGATAATGACTGTTGAGGTATCACCGCACCCATTGACATCCGTTACGACCACATCAAACGTTCCAACGCAGAGGCCGGTAGCGATTGCCGTCGTTTGTGCAGATGGATCATTCCAGGTGTAGGTGTAAGGAGGTGTGCCTCCACCAGCTACAACCGTGGCGGTTCCGGTGCATTCTCCAAAGCAGAGGGGATTCGTACTTGCAGAAATTACGGAGGTAATCAATGGGGGCTCGGTGATAATGACCGTTGAGGTATCATCGCACCCATTGGCATCCGTTACGACCACATCAAACGTTCGTACGCAGAGGCCGGTAGCTATTGCCGTTGTTTGTGCCAATGGATCATTCCAGGCGTAAGTATAAGGCGGTGTGCCTCCACCAGCCACAACCGTGGCGGCTCCGGTGCATTCCCCGAAACAGAGCGGGTTCGTACTGGCTGTAATTGCGGAAGTGAGCAATGTCGGTTCTACAATAACTATAGAATCCAGGGTATCCTGACAGCCTCCGGCCTCCGTCACTGTGACGGTATAGATTCCAGCGCATAAACCAGTCGCCAGGGAATCTGTTTGGGCCAACGGATCATTCCAGGCATACGTATAAGGTAGCGCACCACCCGAAGCATATACCGTTGCAACTCCGCTACAAACACCGAAGCATGCTAGATCCATTCCTACTATAGAGTCAATAATCAAAGGCGGTGCTACAGTACAGCCATTGTTAAAAGTGGAGATACAAGCAGCATTTCCAGCGCTGTTGGGCACCCCGGGAGTTTGGTCATCAGATCCACAGGTGCCAAAATCTCCTGCACAAGCTTGCGCCCAATTTCCCTGATTGGTAAAATCACAGTCAATGCTGTTATCCGCGAAGAACACATCATCTGATGCGGAACCTGCTCCCATCCAGATATCTCCAAGAACATTGGCACTACCCCATCCAATACTGAATACCGGTGTCGTCAAATTAGCTGGGTCATAAATTTGAAACCCATCCTGACTGTTGGCCATAGAGATATCCACCCAATCGCCACCCGCGATCCAACCTATACTGGGATAGGTACTATTTGAAGAAGTAGGCTCGGAAGGATGATGATCGAACAGCGTAGAACTAATGGGTATCACCAAATTACAGTTGCCATCAGTCATCAATAGATCATCAGGTGGCAATGAGGAATTGGGATCCAAATCATTGTAGATGNTAATCAAGGTGCCACTTGGGATGCAAGACCAAAAAGGGTTGTCAGCAAAACGAGCCGCACCAGCTGCAATACCCACACCGCTTGTCGGAGTACCGTTCAGAAAACCGTTGTTATCATCAAATATCCAGAATCGAAGATCCAGGCAGGAGGTAGCACAAGGTGTACCCAACACCAGAAACTCAACGTATTCCTTGCTTCCATTAGGCCCTTGTGAAATCTCATTGATCACGATCTGCCCATACCCTGAAAAACTGCCAGCATGTATCAGTAGCGAGAGCAGAAATATCTTAGAAAGGCGCTTCAAAAAGGGAGTGTGCGAAAAGGTCCATATGAAATACGGCTATGCACCTGATATGGTTGCCAAAGTGGAAAGTATTATTTTATCCCGCTTTCATTATATACTACGACTCCCCCACCGGTTCCTAACCATTTGTTGTTTTTGGAATCGATCATTATGGAACTGACGGTATACGGATCTTCGCTTTCCATAATCTTATAAGTTGTCCAGTTGGCACCGTCAAAGCTGGCCAACCCAGCGGTCATGCTACCCAACCACAAGACATTGTTATTGTCAACTGCCAGAGAGTGTATTACGTTATCGTGAATTTTTGAGTTAGCCATGTTGTATACTTTCCAAGTGGTGCCATCAAACCTGGACAGCCCTCCACTGTAGGTACCAATCCACAGCACCTGCTTTTTGTCGATTGCCAGTGAGACTATATAATTATCAGGCAGGTTGGAGTTTTTAATGTCGTAAACGGTCCAGTTGGTGCCATCAAATTTTGCCAGTCCTCCACCGAACGTTCCAATCCATTTGTTGTTAAACTTGTCCACCACGATGTGGTGCACCGCATCATGAGGCAGCCCCGAATTATATGCGAAATACGTTTTCCATTTCACACTTCCTTCACCCCACTTAGCGTTCATCATGCTCACGAGCCCTTCTTCCGTCCCTATCCACTTAACCCTTTGATTGTCGATGCAGATGGTTTTGACTGTATTGTGCGTAATGGCAGAGTTATTTTCCCGGTAATTGACCCACTTATAGCTAGCGTTGGGGTTGTTGGGATCCCCATTGGGAAATTTCAACCTCGCCATTCCATCCCCCCAAGTACCTGTCCACACGGTGTTGGTAGAATCAACGGTTATCGACCTAACGGTGGTGTACTGAACTTCTTTATCGCTCTTCTTATCATATTTAATGAAGCTCTTTCCGTCGAACTTAACTACTCCCAAATTGGTTCCCATCCAAATCTCACCGTTGTGATCCAGTGCCAATGAGCGCACCAAATTATTGGGTAGGTCAGAGTTTGCAGTGTTGTACACCCTCCACTTTTCCAATGGCATAGTAGCCGACAAAACAGAGAATGCCAATCCAATAATAACAAGTGTATTTTTAATTTTCCTCACTGTTCTTCTAATTCTCCTGTTTGAATTATATTTTCACGCCAATAACCAGCACATCATCAATTTGCTCGTGCTCATGCCCCATCCACGCTAACAATTCCTTATGATAAATATCATGCTGCTCGGTCATGGGCTTGGCATGATGGTCCAAAATCATTTGCTTGTATTTTTTCATCATGAACTTCTTGCCTTTGACACCGCCAAACTGATCTGGATAACCATCCGAGAACAGGTAGAAAGTATCCCCCTTCTTCACCTCTACGGAGAAGTTCTCAAATTGATAATCCATTGCAGTGTCCCCCCCAATTGAAGTTCTATCTGCCTTTTTCACATTGAGTTCTCCATCTTGAATAAAGATCATGGGGTTATTTGCACCTGCAAACTCCAACGTCATTTTTTTCTTATCCAAAACGGCCAGTACCATGTCCATTCCATCCTGCGCCTCTTGTTCACCATCTTGTGTGAATGCAAATTTCACACCCTGATTTAACTTCGAGAGAATCTCACCCGGTTTCTCGATATTTTTTTCCAATATGATCTGATTCAACAGGTTATTACCGATCATGGATACAAAAGCTCCTGGTACACCGTGTCCGGTACAATCACATGCGGCCAAAAATGATTTATCATCATGTTCTGCATACCAATAAAAGTCTCCACTTACAATATCCCTGGGCCTGAAGAGCACAAAGCTATCATCAAACCCCCGCTCAATAGATTTAATGGCAGGCAGAATAGCGCGCTGAATATTCTGAGCATAGTTTATACTGTCGGTAATCTCCTTGTTCTTCTCAGCCAACTGCTTGGTCCTATCCTGAACCTTATTTTCAAGAATTGCTTTTTCCCGCTGTAAGTTTTGTTCCCTTACTTTTACAAATGCGAAAATGCCAATCAATACGACAACAATACAGAGCAAATAAAACCACCACGTTTGCCAAAAAGGAGGATTGATTACAAATGAATAGGTGGTTGGGTTTTTATTCCAAATTCCATTTTCATTTACTGATATTACATTGAAGGTATACTCACCTGGTGTTAAACCGGAATAAATGGCTTCGGTCTCTTTTCTGGGAGGCGACCAGTCACTTTCCAATCCGTCCAATTTAAATTTGAACATCACCTTCTCAGGGTTCGTTAATGAGATTCCAGTATAGTTAAAGGTCAAGTGATTCTCGGAATACGGTAATTCCAGCGTTTTAGGCAGGAGCATCCAGGGATATAAACGATCACTGCGGCTGTTCCAATCCACATCCTGGAAGGACATTTTGATCCCTGTAATATGCGTGCGAGGAGCATTCACACTCAATCGCTCCTCCTTTGAATTATACCTTGTGACGCCCTTGGCAGTACCCAGCCAAATATCTCCCGCCCTATCTTTGTAAGTCGCATTTAGGTTGTTTTCTACGCCAATAAATCCATCAGATTTATCATAATTTTTAACGCGAAGAATGTTCTGATTGTCATCTAGTAAGAGCTTATCCATGCCGGCATCTGTACCCACAATCAACGTATGCTCATCTTGAAAAATGATGGAGTAAATATTATTTGAAGAGAGCAGGCTATCGTCCACAATGAAACTGATTGAGAGCGTATCCTCCGTATGGGTATCCAACTTAAATAGTCCACCACCGAAGGTTCCGATCCAAACATTCCCCTTAGGATCTTCGGCCAAACAATAAATTTTCTTTTCGTAAAGCCCTTCTACCTCATCATACGTGGTCATATTGGTCCGGTCGGTACTGGCCAAACCATTTAAAGTGCCAAACCATATTAAGCCATCACTGGTTTCAATGATCGCCTGTACCTCATTGTGAGGAAGTCCATCGTATTCGTTGATACTGATAAAGTCAACTTCTTTAATAGCGCTGTCTCCTACCAGCATGAGACTGACACCATGACGTGTACCACACCAAACCCGCTCACGCGAGTCAATGAAGATGCAATTCACGAAATTGTCCTTCAGTCCATGACTTTTATTGTAATTGATTGGGTTGATCAGTGCCCGGTCATCCAATGACTCGAACGGATCTAAGCCAGGAGGCGTGATGCGACTGATTCCTTTGGGAGTGGCCATCCATATATCACCTCTGCGGTTAACAGCAAGATCCATGATCACTCCATCCAATAATCCATCGCTCAAATCATAGGTAAGCACAACGGGCTCCCCATGGTGAAAGTTCATCTGACTCAATCCATCCCTGGAGGACAGCCAATAGTTCCCGAATTTATCCTGAACGATTGCAGAAATCTGATCATTGGACAAACCATCCTTTTCTCCAAAATGCGCAAAATGGAAACCATTAAATTTTATGAGGCCCTTGCCCAAACTTCCTGCCCACATGCTGCCATCCGCGTCCTGCAGTACGCATTGAATCTGATTGGTAACCAATCCGTTGTCCATGGTGTATGTGGTAAAGCTGCCGTTTTCATATCTATTCAGCCCCCCATCTCCTGTCGCAAACCAGAGTGCACCCACGTCGTCGACGGTTATATCCCAAACTTGATTGTCATTGATCCCATTAATCAGATTGTACGTTAACACCTTACCAGAATCCACACCGGACATGATCATTTTAAAGGCACCATGGTCATAAGTGCCACCCCATAAATCTCCTTGCTTATCTTCAGTGAGCACCAACACTTCGTTACCCGGTAAGCCATCCGATCTGGTGATATAYTCYACCTCAATWTCAGCTCCTAAATCSGTAACGATATTGATMCCTCCMYTGTAAGTCGATGCCCATATCCGRCCTTTCTTGTCMAGATACATATCAAAAACWAYATCACTCTTCAAGYGGTTCTCYYTATTGAAMACTTTCACGGYYATGGAATCTTTGYTGAYAATATCCATTCTGACCAKGCCCTGYCCWGCAACACCRGCCCARATGRYRTTRTCGGCTGTTTCGAGAAAGCACAATACATGTCCKGGCGGTATCCCTTGCTCCTCTTGAAATGAGCGAAACTCCAACCCATCATATACCGTAATTCCCGCATCAGTGCCAATCCAGATATTACCTTTAGAGTCTTCCATTAGACTCCGTACAATATTCCCTGACAATCCACTCTTTTTATCATAGGAATCAAAGCTCACCCCATCAAATCTACTCACGCCACCACCTTCTGTGCCCAACCACAAATAGCCGCGGGAATCTTGAATCAGAGCGTATACAGTGGATTGCTTCAATCCCTCATCAAGAGAGTAATTGATAAAATTATTTTGTTGTGCTGATACCGAAGTATCTCCGAGCAGACACGCAAATAAGATTATTAGGTATAGAAATCTCGTGTGCATTCTTCTTTCAATCTCAAATTCTATCAACTAGAATGAGCAATTTAACTATAAATTTGACGCTAATATACTGCTTTCAGCACTAATGGATATGAATAGCTAGTTGCTATAAACCTGATTTGATTAGCTTTGCTGAAAATAAATAAGCGATGTTTAAGGATAAGAAAGTTGTAGTTGTTTTACCCGCGTATAATGCGGCAGAGACACTGGAAAAAACTTACAAGGAGATTCCTTTTGATATAGTGGATGAGGTGGTCCTTGTAGATGATGCAAGTAGTGATGATACCGCCGCGCTCGGCAAATCACTTGGTATTCAGCACATCATACAGCATGAAGACAACAAAGGATACGGCGGAAACCAGAAGAGCTGCTACAATAAAGCCCTGGAACTAGGTGCTGACATTGTCATCATGCTCCATCCTGATTACCAATACACCCCACTGTTGATCCCGTCCATGGTGAACATCATCGCCAATGATTTATACCAGGTTGTATTGGGCTCAAGGATTTTAGGGCAGGGTGCATTAAGAGGCGGAATGCCTTTGTACAAATACATAGCGAACCGCTTGTTAACATTTACGCAAAATGTCTTGATTAACGCCAAGCTTTCGGAATACCATACCGGGTACAGATCGTATTCGGCGGAGGTGTTGAATGCCATTAATTACCAGGATAATTCGGATGATTTTGTATTTGACAACCAGGTACTTTCTCAAATTGTATATGCTGGCTATGAAATTGGAGAGGTGACCTGTCCGACCAAGTATTTTGAGGAGGCGTCTTCTATCAACTTTAGTCGAAGCATGAAGTACGGGTTTGGCGTTTTGGGTACCTCGGTTAAGCACTTTTTGCAACGTGTTGGGGTGGGCAAGTTTAAAATGTATCGTTCGCCGTCTACAGGGGGAGCGAATTCCGAAGCACGGGTTGGAACCAGTTCAAGTACTATCAATTGATCGACTCCAACTAATAGTTACGCTACGAGCCTTGTAGCATAGCACAGTGCATTTTTCATAGAACACGAGTGGTTTTTCTTCTTTGATCAATCAATCGTTTTTTAAGCAATCTCTCAAATAAACTGTGCAGGGGAAAAATCACTCCAGCCAGTATGGCGTTTGTCAAGAGTTTGTAGGCAGGGGCGCCGCCGGTGATGTTGTCTACATGTGGGTCGGAAAGGACGAGGAGGAACTCAAAGAGGATGAGAAAGGCAAAGAAAGGCCCTCCGCTACTGACGGTGGTACTTTAACAAATCCCAAACCAAGCACCCCTCCGAAGACTATCAGGATGACGATGAGGATGACCGAGTATTGCAGGTTGTCCCTTCTTGAAAGTTCTTCTTCCTGTATTCGGGCTTGTTCTTTTTGTTCTTGTTCTTTGATTATTTGCGCCTTTTCAAACTCGTATTTGGTTTGCAGGAGGATGCTTGCTTTTTGGGTTGCTTCGTTGTTGATGCTGTCGCGGTATTGTACCTGAAGCTCATACATCTCTAAGGCTTCTTTGAACTTCGCCTGACGAAGCACAGGGCGCGTAGTCAGGGTTGCCCTCGTGTTTGGCCACTTTGCTTAACAGGCCTGCATTATGCTCTATGTTATCAGGAAAACCAAGTTCACGGGCAATTTCAAGGCCGCGTTTGCCCATTTCCCGTGCCCGTGTCAGCCCTCCAGACTTCAGGTGCAGCGTGCCGATGTTGGCAAGGGAGGTGGCAATTCCCTTTTTGTCTGAGATTTCTTCCCTTATATTCAAACTTTTGTGATAGTGCTCTAGGGCTAGGGGGATATCGCCTTGGTTGTCATGAATAACCCCGATATTGTTGTAAGAGTAGGCCATTTCCTGTTTGTTGCCGAGTTCTTCCCTTATCTTCAAACTTTTGTGATAGTAATCCAGGGCAAGGGGAATAGCGCCCTGGTTGTAATGAATAAAACCGATGTTGATGTAAGATTCGGCCATTCCACGTTTACCCGACTTCGCTATTGCTTCGTCAGGTGAATCTGAGATTTCTTCCCTTATCTTCAAACTATTGTGATAATACTTCAGGGCAACGGGGATATCACCCTGGACTTGATGAATAAACCCGATGTTATTTAACGCCCCTGCCATGGAAATTCGCAAACTGAGCAAAACAGGGGTGGGTGGGTTAGCGGAAAGGGCTTGCTCAATGATTCTTAATTGATAATGCTGGTATTTGTGCCAGCTTTGATCCATCATGTTTTCGCATATACCGTTTAACGAATTTACCTTATCGGTGTCCTGTGTAGCTGTGTGATAAAGCTCTAGGCAACTATCTACCAATAAGCGGTCAGATTGAGCGAGGGTTGCTAAGTTGAGTGAGTCAACAAGGTAATAGTCCTTGTCGGCAAAGTTTTGTCCTAAAGCAGTTGCTGTAAACAAAAACAGCAATAAGGCCAAAGTCGGCATTTTGGGTTTTGCTGTTGTCAAAATAGCTGGTTTTTGCATGTGATCTATTTAGTATTTTGCCTCCACTAGGGCGAACACGTTGTCCGCGCGGTTCCATCTTTTTCACTTGAGCATTCTCAATTGTCGATTGGAGATAAAATGGGTTAAATATAGTAAATGACTGATAAGCAACAGAATACGAGGTTAAAATCGGGTCTATTTTCTAATAATGACGGTGGTTGGGTGGGTAGATGTTTTTACACGTTCCTGTGCTTACAAAAGTTGGAAGTGGGAAGTAGAAAGTCGAAAGTGGAAAGTAGAAAGTTGAAAGTTGAAAGTAGAAAGTAGAAAGTAGAAAGTAGAAAGTAGAAAGTGGAAAGTGTAAAGCAGGAAGTTGAAGCTGATGATTGGTGGTTAGCGGTTAAGGTGAAATGAATAGTGAATAGTGAATGGGGAATAGTGAATGGGGAGTGGGGAATGATGAATAGTGAATGGTGAATGGGGAATGGGGAATGGTGAATGGGGAGTGGGGAATGGTGAGTAGTGCATAGAGAAAGAGTGACAACGGCAGATCGCACATCCCTAGTCCCCAATAACAATTGGGCAAAATCTCTTAATTAACGAATATGTTCATAGTGGGTGCTTAACTTTTTAGACGACATCCCAAATGCCCAGCCCATGGCTACGTAGAGATAAATCTTCATGGCCCTCCACCATCCGAGTTGGGCCACTCGCCTATCCGAGGAGTAGACCAAACGATGCACCTGACGGATCCGGCCCAGTTTATTCATGGCTAAGCAGAGTTCTGCTTCTTCCATGATCTGGGTCTCAGAATTAAAGCCTCCGGATTTCAAATAATCTTCCCGCCTACAAAACATCACCTGGTCGCCAAAGAGCAGCCTTAACCCTTTAAAGAAAAACGCATAGGGCCTATAAAACAAAGGTGCTAAATAGGTTTTAATGTAGTTCAGAAAGCTGATCACCCACCGGGTTCGCTTCCCTTTCATGATGGAAACAAATCCTGCTAATACCACCCTTTTATTGGAAAGGGTATGGTGAATCAATTCTGCCAGACCATCAGGTGTTGACGTGTCCGCATGTAAGAAACATAGATAGTGACCAGAAGCGGTTCTCGCTCCTAAATCC
>JAESRW010000279.1 GCA_016764395.1 Flavobacteriales bacterium | reverse complement strand
AGACTAAATTTTAATTTTTAAATCAGCACCTATGAAATGGAAAATGCTCATAATTTGGATGGCATTGTTGGCCATCGGAGTTCTTTCGGGTAAATACCTGTTTAAAAGCGAAGTAAAATCAGCCCCACCACCTCCAGTCAAATTGTATGAGGTACAAGGCCGTGGTGCGCCTGGCCTTAGTGGCACGGATACTTCTCTGGCAGGATTTAAAGGCAACATCATAGAGGTTCGGGACGGTGATGAAATTCAGGAAGCTGTGAAGCGCGCTGAACCTGGTGACCTAATCCGGGTTTACCCTGGAAACTATAAGGAAACGGTATATATGGATAAGGATGATATCAGCTTTCAGGGAATTATCATTGAGGGGAATTGGCCAACCCTCGACGGTGAGAAAGAGCTCAATGACGCTTTCTTATACTCTGGAAATGGCATCGTGATCGAGAACTTTAAGATCATCAACTATAAGGGCAATGGCATCATGGGCCAGGCCGGTAATAATTTTGTGATTCGCAATAACTGGGTAGTTGACGCTGGGGTGTACGGGATATTCCCGGAATTTGGGAAAAACGGACTCATAGAACACAATGTGCTCTCTGGAATTGAGGATGCTGCTATTTATGTGGGAATGTGCGACAATATTGATGTGCTGCACAATGAAACGTATGAGAGCGTAGCGGGAATTGAGATTGAAAATTCGAGGCACTGCCTGGTCGAGAACAATTATACCCATGACAATACCGGTGGCCTGTTGGTATTTATTACACCTGGGCTCCCGATAAAGACCTGCTTTGATATTATCATAAGGAACAACTTTGTGGTGAATAACAACCACGAGAATTTCGGTGCTCCCGGGTCCATTGTGGCCGGCATTCCCAAAGGCACCGGGATATTGATCATGGCTGCTGATGATGTTACCCTTGAAGGAAATACAATTACAGGAAACAACAATGCGGGTATTACCATTACGGATTTGACCTTGGTCACCAATCTGGCAACCGACCCCGAGTCTGAACCCAATCCGGATAGGTTGGTGATTCTGGACAACTTCATGAGCAATAACGGAAAGGATCCGGGGGGAGAGCTAAAAGCATTAATGCTCACGCAGATGGAGACCCAGGGGCCGGATATTATCGCAATTGGCGGTGGGGGAGGATCCTGTATTTTGGATAAGGATAAGTACCGCACATTTGGCTTGGGAGACTTTGGCCAGTGCCAAATGCGCACTTCTATAGCTGTGCAGTCTTTCATGTTGGCTGAACCGGTGGAGCCTAGAGACATTACAATACAGGAGAAAGGCAAGCTCACCTTTTATGGGGTTTGTTCCGGATGCCATGCTTATGAGATTAGAATGATTGGCCCTCCAACGCGCGATCTTCAAGCGATCTATAACAACAACCCTCAGGGAATTGTTGATTACATTACCAACCCGGTTCACAGAAGGGAGAACTATCCTGAGATGCCACCCCAGGATTATTTATCCGAAGAAACAAGAATGGCCGTAGCAGAATATATGCTTACAGTTGAGAAGTAAGAAGTAAGATCGCTTCGCTGTAAGAGCGCTTCGCTGTAAGATCGCTTCGCTGTAGGATCGCTTCGCTGTAAGATCGCTGCGCTGTAGGATCGCTTCGCTGTAAGATCGCTGCGCTGTAAGATAGCTGCGTCGTAAGTATTGTGCCTATGCTAAAGCAATGGCCACACCATAAAGAGCGATAAAACAACGGGATGCTAAAGGCGTAAAACATCTTACAGAGAGCGCTAGCGAACGATCTTACAGTGAGCAACAGCGAACGCTCTTACAGTGAGCCCTAGCGAACGATCTTACAGCGCAGCGATCTATTCCGGCATATACTTCACCAAGGAAACAACGCTTTGCGCGTAGCTGCTATCAGGATATTTCCTTTGAAGCTCTTTGGCAGCAGCTCTGGCTTTGTCAAAATAACCCATATTGCTATACGCGGTCAGGAGCATGTATAGCTGTAAGCTTCCTTGTTGTTCGTCTAGTTTTAATTTGTCCAGCATGGCGCGCCTGGTATAAGCTTCATCTACAAATTGATGATGGGCTCTATAGGTCTCGGCTCTGGCTTTATAAATGGCTAAGATCAATTCGTCTTCTTCCAAAATGGCAATAGATTTTTTGGCATCACTCAGCGAAGTGCGCATAGCCCGATATGACTTCGTGTGCTTTTTCGGATCTGGTTCATTGAGCTCTTTGACAACCTTGTATGCCGCTAGTTGCGCAGTTGCCTCCTCGAGGTTGCGCATCTGTGCAAGCGCATCGATCCGCATTTTCCACGCTTCGCGGAGGTAATAGGCATTTTTCTCAGCGTACTGGAGCGCAATGAACTTTTCGCTGATCGTTAGTAGGAGCTTCCAATCAAGGCCCTTCCTTAAATTACGGGCATTCTTCACAAGCTTGAGCAATGCTGCTGCATCTGCATCCTTTAGCTGTGTTTTAGCTGTTGTGATGAGTTCGTTTGTCTTGGAAATTTTTTCCAGGTCCCGCTCTATGCTTTCTTCAATGCGGAACCCTCGTTCTTCTTCTTCGGTTGTCGCTCCATACACAGCAATCGCCCTTTTACTGATTTTTTGCAGCAGTTCTGTATCTAGAAAGTGAAGTGCGATGTCCTTAAACTCGAACAGGTCATCTGCTTCATCACCGTCTCCATTGATGTAAGCCACCAGCTGTTTGTCTCCGAAATTGAGAATGCGTTTAATAAATATGGCCTTGTATTTATCATAGGTACTGCGCTCCATGAACTCCAGCTTCCATCTGGAAGTCATCCAATCGAATTTGTCGATATATGTTTCAAATTCTGCTATTTGCAAACTGGCATCTATGCTCGCAAGCCCATTTTTGCGCGCCTCTAGCTCGGTGATCGCCTGATCCATATTGGCCTTCACGCCCGCGTAGTACATACTGGTGGGATAGCGCTTGATAAAGGCTTCCCCTGCAGTTAGGGTGTTGTTGTAGTCTTTGAGCATATAAAACGAAAAGGCGTCGTAGTAGTAGCGCATTTCTCCAMATGTAATAGGGGAACCCTTACCATATATCCTAAAATCATCTTTGAGCTCCTGCTCTTCCAACAGTCTGTTGATGGCGATGATCTTGCTWTACGATTGCCCTGTTATTAAATTGGTCCAAATTTGAGTGATCTGCTGTCCGATCTGTYCGTTATCCGCACCCAGGTTAGCCAATAATCTTTCCATCTCCAGCTTAATGAGCCGCTCTCTTTCCACTTCAATTTCTACCAACCATTGCTTAATAGCTTCCAGCCTATCCCTGGCAAATGTAAATCCTGGGTTCTGTTCAACCGTACTTGCCAAAAGGGCACTTGCATCGGTAGAAAGTCCTTTGTCGTAATAGTCCAGCGCCGTGGCGTATTGCACAACAGCAGCTAACTTTACATGTTGGGATTTGGCACCTGTACTGGCATTGTAATCTATCTTGAGCTCTTTCACCAATAGTTGCACAAGCTGGGCATGAAGTAGAAAGAAATCGTCCTTGCTGCCTGATACAGCTTCCGCGGCGAGAATGTTTCCAGAAGCGACGTCAACCAGCCGCGCGTCAATGCGAAGCTGATTGTCAAGCACGAGGAATGCCCCGGTGAGGATGGCTTCCGCTCCCAGGCCCTTTCCCAATTTTTGAGCGGTCTTTTGATCGAAGTATTTGGAGTTACCCAGCTCAATTTCCTGCACGAGCTTTTCCAGTTTTTCTCTCTCAACAATATGCACCTTTGGCACTTTAGAAAGATCGGTAATCAGCATGTCTGCAATTCCTTTAGAAAGGGCGTTATACGCGATGTCACCAGAGGTATTGTCGAAATAGGAGATTGCGATGGTCCTATCCGCGAAAGCGAAAAGAGGAAGTACTGGTAGCGTGCACAGGAATAGTTTTACGCAGAAGCTGATAGTGCTGATCGGACTCAAGTCTTGCGGATAAAAATAAATTGACCGCCTTCGTCACCTGTGTTCTTTATGGGATTGAAGTTAGGAGACTGATCGGAGTTATTGATTACAGGGATTTTCAACCCTTCATAGAGTTGTGACCCGTCCAGGTATTTTTTGTTATTGTTCTTAAGCACCTTTAAAAAATAATAGGCGAACACTGAATGGTTGTCTCTGCCGCCATCCATAACCGGTTCTATTCCGCCGGATGTAATCGCCTGTCTCGACACCAGTCCATAAACTTTTTCATAGTATTTCTCACTGTCGGCAAAAGGTACCGAAACGGTGGAGCCGCGGAAAATGTCACCGCTGAAACAAGCGTCAGATACCAGCAATGTATGCTTTGATTTGATACTGCTGAGAAAGGTCTGGATATCGCTGTTCGAAATATATTCAGAGATTGATTTGGTCTTTGCATCGCTGGGTACCCAATATCCCTTATTCATGGACTTTTTAAACTCACCATGACCGGAATAATAGATAAATACATTGTCATTTTCCTGGACATGCTCCACCAGCCACTCCAATTTTTTCATAATGGATGATCTGGTGGCATCCGCATTGTATAACGTATGAAATTCATCAAATTTATAGTGGCTCTTCAGCGTGTTTTCGATTTCGGAGGCATCATTTACCGCGTTCTTAAGTTGGGTCCATACACCAGTATATTGATCGATACCGATGATGAGCGCGTAGTACTTTCCCACTTTATCGTTAGCAAGCGCTTTGCTAATGTTGAGGCCTTTGAGCGGATCACCCCCTCCACGCATAATAGCTGCAGTTTCAGTTGGTGCATTTCCGGCTACAACTGAAGCGGTCTTCATTTTCTCCACAGCCTTAATAGCGGGTTCAAAATTGGGGAACTTGTCAAGCACCGCTTTAAACTTTGCTTGAGCTGCTTCCTTTTTATCCAGATCCATCAGGTCCAATCCTTCAGAGAAGAGGAGCGCATCTTGATAACTCAACTGCTCACCCTCACGGTTTGACTTGATGAAGGCTTTTTCATCATCTGTTAACTTAATCTCCAGGTTGGTAAGTATTTTTTCGACCAAATCTTTCTCCAACTTGAAAAACTCGCTGACGGATCCTTGCACCCCATCCGATTTTAAAATCTTTCCTGTCTCTACATCGATAAATCGGGCATCCACCCGGAGGGTACCCATCATTTCAAAGAAGGCGCCTGTTAAAATGGTTTCCACGCCCAGGAGCTTGCCAAACTTAGCAGCCGTTGCATTGTCAAAGCTCTTAGAATTCGATAAATCCTGCTCCTGCATGATCTCATCTAATCTGGCCCGCTCCACAATATCCAGCGACCCTACTTTGGATAAGTCTGTGATCAGCATGTCAGCCAACCCCTTGCGCAGCATTTGTAATTCTTTGCTATCCCCTGAATTGTCGAAATAGAGTATGGCCAATTTTAACTTTTTACCGTCATCAGTACGTGCCATTGTTGGCAGTGAAAGAAACAGACAAAGAAGGATAGCTATGAAATGTTGCATACCGTAAATTATTAGAGATGCCTTTAAGTATTTGCRAAAGTATCCAATATACCTGAGAACGGCAGATTACCGTACCTTTGCGCCCCTAATGCAAAAGTCTACAATATATCAGATTTATCTTCACCTTTTGGTGTTGCTTCTCGCATTTACCGGGGTGGTGGGAAAGCTGATCACCATTGATGCAGAACCATTAGTTTGGTGGCGCATGCTGATCGCCCTGATCGGGCTCATGGTATATATGGGTATGAAGGGCACAGYGTTTAGGATMCCCAARAAGGCAGCCATCCAGATGCTATTAAATGGCTTCATTACGGCGGCACATTGGGTGAGCTTCTTCATGGCGATTAAAGTCTCAAACGTATCCGTAGCCTTGATCTGTTTTTCAGCAACAACCTTCTTTATGGCCTTTCTGGAACCCTTGTTTCTGAAACGAAAATTGATCATGTATGAGGTGTTTCTGGGATTGGTTGTGATAGGAGGCTTGTATTTTATCTTCAATATTGAGGTCCAGTACAAGCTGGGGATTGCCTTGGGTATCTTAGCCGCATTTCTCGGTTGTCTCTTCGCTGTGATCAACGCGCGATTCATCAAAAACTATGAGGCGTCGGTGATTACTTCGTATGAGATGTTGGGGGGGGTGCTGGCTTTAAGTATTTACATGTTCGCCTTTGGCGGTGTTGACCTAAGTATGATGGCTTTATCCACACCTGATTTATGGTATCTGCTTTTTCTTGGATTGGTCTGTACCTCTTTCGCCTTCGTGCTCATGGTGGAACTGCTGAAGATGGTGACCCCATTCTCCATTGCGATTAGCTTGAATCTCGAACCTATTTACGCCATTATCATAGCGCTCCTGTTTTTTGGCCAGTCCGAATACATGAAGCCCGGTTTCTACATTGGAAGTCTGGTGATTATATCGTCTATTCTGCTGAATGGGTTTCTCAAAAATCGGAAGCCCACAGAAACTGTTTGATCCACATCCCGCTTTCTAAGCACGTACAATCGTACCTATTTCTGAATTTGACACGCCTTCTCTTCCAGTAAGTACGGATATATCCATAAATTTGCAGCATGATACAGTTGAGTAAAATAACCGTGTATTTTGGAGGGCA
>JAESRW010000113.1 GCA_016764395.1 Flavobacteriales bacterium | reverse complement strand
GCCGACCTCCCCCGCATCATCAACGCGCATTAACTCGACGTCATTTCTGTCTAACACCTGAAAAACTCTGTTTGTAGATACCTTGGGACTTATTCTCAAACCGCCACTCGTTCCAATGCCTTCGATATCCAATTTATAGGATGGCCCCGTCGTTCCGATGCCGACATTGCCCGCACTGGTAATTCTCATCTTTTCTGTCTCTGTCGCCGCTGTTCTTGTTCCAAAAGCCATAAATCCTTCAGTAGAGCTAGCTTCACTTTCAGTACCGGCGCTGAGATAGCCCATTACCCTCAATAATGGATCTGTGGTTGCCGCCTCCGAGAGAGATAATATGATCCTGCTTATTTCATTGGTACCGGTGGCGACACCATACGTCTTACGGTTGTCTATGGCCAGACCTGTGAAGGTTCCATCCACCGTATTAAACACATGCGTTTTTACTGTTGGGGCCGTGGTGCCGATGCCGACGTTGCCTGTTGATGTTATACGCATCATTTCAGTTAATCCGCCATTATCTACCTCAAACTTTAGATCTCCAGTGTTGACTCCAGTACGCTCATATGCAATCTGCGCATCAGCATCTGATGCACGGAGATACACAACAGCCTCACCGCTTAAGTCTGTAGTTTCTATCCTGACTTTCCTATCGCCACTTGTTCCATAAACATGAAGCATGTCCTGAGGAAGCGTAGTCCCGATGCCGACGTTGCCGCCCTGTTCAACATACAACCTTGCGTCTGTTCCGCTAGTTGTTGCACCCTCATTGATTTCAAATCCTCCAGTTACCCCCGAGATAAGTCCCCATGTACTACCACCATTAGTATTCGTTAATTCAATCGTTGGTCTCGGCTTTTCTATATCAAGATGGCTACTCGGCGTCGTCGTTCCGATGCCTACATTGCCTGCTCCATCTATTCTCATTCTTTCAGTACCTGCACTTCCACCATTAAAAAAGGTCATTGCAGCTCCTGACCCTACAGAAATTCTACCTTCGGTTGTTGATCTTAAATAAACTCCTGTTCTCGAAGTAACAGTGGTAATGTCACCAACTTGAAAGGCAGCATTCATGTCACCTACATGATCAACATGAAGCTTAACCCATGGGTCATTCGTTCCGATACCCACGTTGCCCGTGGTGGTGTCTACGCGCATTCTCTCTATGTTATCCGTTCGGAACACTAAGGGCACTTTATCAGTAGTTCCTACAAAATTGGTGGCTGCACTGAGCCCTGCATTACCCGTGGTAGACCAGCCGCTTCCGGAGCCACTGCCGGTGAGCATCTGCACCCATGCCGCACCATCCCAGTAATAATAGCCGGGAGTATTGTCCGTTTGGAAAACCAGCTCACTGGTAACGGGGGCTCCAATAGCATTTCGTTGTACCAGTGTAACCCGTGGAATGAGCACCCCTGAGGTGGTGCTAGACACGTCCAGCTTCGCCGAAGGGCTGGAGGTGCCGATACCGACGTTGCCGTCGTTTTCAGCCAACAAGACCTTCGCGTTTCCAGCGGAATGATTTGGAATTCTCAGCATTGTTTTAGGCGTATTGGCCCGATAGGTAACTACTTTCAATGCATCACCAATCCCATTGCCATCAGTCGTTTCAATCCACAACCCCTCACCATTCCCCCCACTGGTATTTATAATCTTTACGATAGGCGCACTTGCGACAGATTTTTCTACATGCAAAAGCGCCCCGGGGTTCGCGATCCCGATGCCTACATTGCCGCTGATTTTCCTTATGACCAAGCGTGGAGTTGCTCCAAGCCCCTCTTCATACACCGAAAAATAGCTTCCTGAAGCATCTCCCACGCCTAAATGCCACTGGGTTGAGGCTCCGGAATAGAGCTGTACCACGTCATTAGGCACCGAACTGTTTAGATCTAATCTGGCTTCAGGCGTCGACGTACCGATGCCGACGTTGCCGTTATGTAGAATATTTAAGGCACTATTTCCAGCTTCGCCAATCATGAATGGGCCACTTGCATTCTCAGAGTGAATATTCCAAGTTGATGTGCCATCCTGCGAAATAAGGCGTACACTGCCATCCCAACCATTGGATTGATGCTTCAGCGTAAGCTGTCCAGTTGGATTCGTGGTGCCGATGCCGACATTGCCCGCATTGTTTATCCGCATGCGCTCCGTACCATAGTCAATGTTAGCATTACCAAGCGCAGTACCGGTAGAACCAGTAAAAAATGCCAGACCTGTCGACATAGTGGTGGCGTTACTGAATGTGCCTTCGGCTACTCCTGAGATGGATCCACTATAAAGTAAATTCGATTCGGTGCCGTCGGTATGGTTTCCACCGAAATATATCGTACCGAGTTTCTTATCAATAGGAACTGCTGCTGTGGTATGTAAGCTTGCAAGGGCAAGACCACCAGAGAATCCTTGCGATGTATTGCCATCAGAACGACGACCACGAACTTCAATCACTGGCGATACTGCAGAGGTATTATTATCATACAATAGAATTCCATCACCGCCAATTGCTCCAGTTGCATTTACCTGCAGCTTTGTAGAAGGATCTGTCATTCCAATGCCCACATTTCCACCGGATTTTAGGACAAGATTTTGGTTCACAGTAGAGAAGTCACCGCCAACTGCCGTGTTTTCCTGAAGGAATAAATTGCCCGAACTTGCGCTAAATCGCCACACACCTTGAGGTAAAGTCTGATCTGTTTCTTCCCACTGATATCCGGTAAAAGTGCCACTGGTTTTTGCTTGCCCAACCACTTCTAATTTAACATCGGGAGTGGTCGTCCCGATGCCCACGTTACCGGCAGACGTAACCCTAAGTCTTTCCAGGTTATTGGTATAAATTGCAAGATCCTGGGCATCTGTTGTACCCAAAAAGTGGGTGCCCACTGTTGTGCCTACATTACCTGAAAGGTCCCAGCCACCGGCGCTGCTGCCGGAAAATAGACGCACCCAGTTGGGTACTCCCGGCGTACCTGCATTATAGTAATATGCTGGATTATTATCGGTTTGATAAACCAGTAGTCCTGTAGCAGGTGAGACAATGGCATTGCGCTGCACCATTGTAAGACGAGAGATCAACATTCCTTTGGTGGTACTCGTTAGATCTAAAACGGCTGACGCATCTGGTGTAGTGGTGCCAATTCCTACTTGTGCCCAGGCAGGAGCCCCAAGGATTATCATTCCCATTACCGAGGCGAGTAGGAAGGTTCTTTGCATCCATTTCATCTGTTTATTTTTTATTAAATCGGTCAGATGGAACCAACATGAAATAATCATTTTTCTGTGTGGCAATTTCCCTTGCCATGTTGGTTTCATGTTTGATGTTTTTGAAAAACCGTTTCTCATGATTATGATTTTCTTAAATGTGTTGATTAGGGGCCTTCTTTTCCATTTAACTTGTGAACTTTTCCTTCTGAAAAGGAGTCAAACCCCAGTAGGCGCTTTGCATTATTTAATTTCCGCTTGCATGCCAACAATTGATTTTATCTGTTCTATTTCACGTTTAATGCTTGCGTTTTCCAATTTCAAGACATCAATTTCTGCTACTTTGTTCTTTAATACACTGATCTCAGCCACCTCAATTTTCAGGGCTTCATTCTCCGCTTTAAGCTCTTTAATGGCATTGACATAAGCCACCAGGATGGCGTGCATGTTGAAATTTAAATAGCCGTCGGCATCGGTTCCGACCGCTTCGGGGAATATTTTTCGGACTTCCTGGGCGCTGAACCCAACCTGTTGTGTATTCAGGACTTCTTCTTTAAATGTTCGATTGCCAACATTTTTATACTTATAGGTAATGGGTTGCAATTGCAGGATTGCCTCTAAACCTTTGGAATAGGCTCCTTCAATATTTTTGAGGCGCTCATCTGACGCGATGGTCCATGTATTGGTAGCCGGTTTGCGCCCTTGATCTAAGGAGAGTTCAAATTGACCTCCGGGGGTTGTGGTGCCGATGCCTACCTCACCGGTGGCTCGCTCTATGGTCATGGCCTCCCCCAAAAATGCACCTGTATTATCATATCGAAAAAATGAGTAGTTATCCACACCACCGCTGCCAGAGGCTCCTACCCACCATCGTATAGAACCCGCACGTTTATGTTGGATGGCAGAAGCCACACTGGGCCCTGTAGAGGTGGCATCCAGCGTAATTGTGGCATTGACATCAGTTGTGGCGATATGCAACTTATCCTCAGGGGTTGCAGTTCCGATACCGACGTTGCCGCTTTGATCAATCCTCATCCGTTCTGTGTTCTGGTTCCCTGCAGGAGTAGGAACCGTATAAAATGCCAAATAACCTGCCCCATTATTTCCGGCTATGTCCGTACCGCCTTTTATCGCCGCCCGCGTGGTAACTTTTTCTGTACCATCATTATAATTGGAACCAAATACCAAGAACGCACCCAGCTCATCAGCATTGTTTTGATCGTTGTACAGGAACAAATGACCTGATCCGGTGTAGACCCCTGTCGTATGCGTATTTGCGGCTCTTACATCCAATTTACCGGTTGGCGTCCCGATGCCAATACCGACGTTGCCGGCGTTAGTTATTCGTAACATAGAGTTTGCAATATATTCTGGTTGTGTTGCGTGATACCCAATTGAATACCCCCCTGAGGCTGCACCTCCATTATAAGGAACTCCAGCAAACCATTCGTTTTCAGTACCAGCACTATTGTCTATCCAAATACCACCGCCACGAGCCTCAATGTCCCTGTCAATCAGTACTCTTGCCTGCCATGATGGTGCACCACCAGTTCCCGAAACCTTAATGGTGTTTGAAGCTCCCCCTGAAACTTCCAGCTTTTCACCTGGGCTCACTGTCCCGATACCGACGTTGCCTGATGATGTTATACGCATCATTTCAGTTAATCCGGTATTATCAACCTCAAACTTCAGATCTCCAGTGTTGACTCCAGTACGCTCATATGCAATCTGCGCATCAGCATCTGATGCCCGGAGATACACAACAGCCTCACCACTTAAGTCTGTAGTTTCTATCCTGACTTTCCTATCGCCACTTGTTCCATAAATATGAAGCATGTCCACAGGACTCGTAGTCCCGATGCCGACATTGCCTGTACTGGTTATCCTCACCTTCTCTGTCTCCACCGTAGCTGTCCTTGTTCCCAGCGACAGGAACCCTTCAGTAGAGCTGATTTCACTTTCTGTACCGGCACTGATAAATCCCATTACTCTAAGTAAGGGGTTTTGAGTTGCTGGCTCCGAGAGAGATAGTATGATCCTGCTCACTTCATTAATACCGGTACCTGCACCATATGTTTTGCGGTTGTCTATCGCAAGGCCGGTAAAGATTCCATCCACCGTATTAAACACATGCGTTTTTACTGTTGGGGCCGTGGTGCCGATGCCGACGTTGCCGTTGCCCTTCACCGTAAACCTTTCAGTTAATATGGTACCTGCAGCAGAGCCCTGAGGTGCGGTTAAAATTCCAAAACCTCCCTGATTCACATCATCTGCTCCTAAATATATGGCAGCCGAACCGGTCACTCCACCCCATGTGGTTCTTTGAAGAACTTGGTTACTGGCGTCTACTTGATTTTGAATATTTACACCTATCACTTTGGCTGCATAGCCAACCCCGGTACTCAGGTCCTTGCTATCCAGCACATACAAATCACTGACATCATTGGCAGCCACTCCGCCTCCTAAGATCAGGTGTGGGGTAGTCCCGGCAGAACTACCTCCATCTACATGAAGTTTCCCGAGCGGCGCCGTCGTACCGATACCGACGTTGCCGTCATGCGTCAAAGATAAGATGTTCGAAGCCGTTGCACCCGCATCAGTAACAGAACGTAAGTGAAGTGTGTTCTGACCTCCCGCAGTATTTGGGTTACTGTTAAAAATCTGAAAGTTCTTTTTGTTGGCGGCGGCAGGACTATTTGGTGCTGTTAACTCCAATCTGACGGCGTGACCAGCTAGTGATGACCTCAATCCTTCGAATCTTATGCCGTTAAGCGAACCGTTATCTGGTAGTACCACATGTAGAGGGTATACCGGATTCACCGTCCCGATGCCGACGTTGCCCGTGGTGGTATCCACCCGCATTCTCTCTATGTTATCCGTACGGAACACCAAGGGCACTTTATCAGTGGTGCCTAAAAAATTGGTGGCTGCGCTGAGGCCTGCATTGCCAGTGGTGGCCCAACCGCTGCCACTTCCGCTGCCGGTGAGCATCTGTACCCATGCCGTACCATCCCAGTAGTAATAACCGGGGGTATTATCCGTTTGAAAAACCAGCTCACTGGTAACAGGCGTTGCAATGGCATTTCGTTGCACTAGGGTAACACGGGGAATGAGTACACCTGAGGTCGTGCTGGAAACATCTAACAGAGCAGAAGGGCTCGCGGTCCCGATGCCGACTTTTCCATCGGGTTTCACAGTAATTCTCGGGCTGACATTAGCAATCTCGAAATCGAGGTTATCGTTTTGGCCAATCCAAGTGTAGTCACCTCCGGAAAAATCACCATTTGAAGCATCCATGTATATTCTGGCAGCTCCCGTACCCGTATTCCCAACGAAGGCCCCAGTGTAGGACGTTCTTGATCCGTTTACATGCAATTCGGATAGCGGGCTCGTGGTTCC
>JAESRW010000278.1 GCA_016764395.1 Flavobacteriales bacterium | reverse complement strand
TGTGGGAGAGAAATTCAGGGTTGGTGCAGCGGTAGTGCCGATACTCTTGATGGCCAATTTGTGTTTGGGAATCTACTTTAACCTTTCAATTTGGTACAAGCTCACCGGCAAAACGATGTATGGAGCAGCAATCGCAATTGTAGGAGCAATCATAACCATCACGCTGAACTATCTTTGGATACCAACAATGGGATACATGGGATCTGCCTGGGCTACCTTGATCTGTTATTTTTCAATGATGGTCATGTCCTATTTAATTGGCCAAAAACACTACCCTGTGAATTACAATTTATTGAAGGGTATTGGATACCCTTTGGGGGCGCTAGCCTTATTCTACGTCAGTACGTTGATAAGTCAACCTGACCCTATCTATCACTTTCTGATAAATACCGTAATTTTGCTACTCTTTGCAGGAACCGTCTTTTTACTGGAAAGACCAAATTTTACAACATCCAAATTGGAGTAGTCACATGATAAAAGTCAAAGTCATTAATGAATCCAAGCATGCTCTTCCGGAGTATGAAACGAATGCGTCGGCGGGAATGGATCTGCGTGCAAATCTCGATGGTCCGGTCATCCTGGACATAATGGAAAGAGCCTTGATACCAACGGGATTGTTCATTGAATTACCACTTGGATATGAAGCACAAGTGAGGCCCAGGAGTGGGCTCTCCATAAAAAAAGGCATCACTGTACTTAACGCACCCGGAACCATTGATGCGGATTACCGGGGAGAAATAAAAGTGGTACTGGTTAATTTATCAAATGAAAAATTCATTGTTGAAGACGGGGAGCGCATCGCCCAAATGGTAGTCGCGCAGCATGCAACAATAGAATGGGAAAGTTCAGCTGAATTAGAAGAAACCGTTCGAGGAGCAGGTGGCTTTGGAAGCACCGGGGTGAAATAGGGCGCTGAATGCTGATAGCTTTGACAAGTCGCTAGCATCGAACACCTGCCTGCCAGAAGATTTAAAAATTATAGTTGAATGATTCATTACTTTACTGGTTCTCATTAAAATTCCGATACATTTAAACAACAGCACATGAGATTGATTATTCCAATGGCAGGGATGGGCAAACGACTTCGCCCACATACCTTAACGATTCCCAAACCCCTTTTGCCAATTGCAGGAAAACCCATTGTTCAAAGGTTGGTTGAAGACATTGCCAATGTTTGTGAAGAGACCATCGAAGAGATTGGATTTGTAATTGGAAATTTTGGCGACGAGGTTGAAACACAACTCAAAGACATCGCCACCAATATAGGTGCTCGGGCCAAAATATATTATCAGCATGAAGCGCTGGGTACTGCACATGCAATACTCTGCGCAAAAGACTCCTTGTATGACAAAACGATTGTTGCCTTTGCCGACACTTTGTTTCAAGCAGACTTCTCGCTGGATGAAGATCAAGATGGAATTATTTGGGTCAAACAAATTGAGGACCCCAGTGCGTTTGGTGTGGTAAAGCTGAATGAGGATAATATCATCACGGACTTCATTGAAAAACCAGAAGAGTTTATCTCTGACCTGGCTATTATTGGCATCTATTACTTCAATGACGGTCAGTATTTAAAGGAAGAACTCGAGTATGTAATTGTCAATGACTTAAAAGACAAAGGGGAGTATCAGCTGACAACGGCTTTAGAAAACATGAAGCAAAAAGGCACACAGTTCACAGCTGCTCCTGTAAACGACTGGTTGGATTGCGGCAACAAGGATGCAACCGTTTCGACAAATCAGCGTATCTTAGAGATCATCCATGAAAAACAGACTGGTGAAGTTCTTGGTGGAGGAGAAGTGATCGAACCCTGTTACGTAGGGGCGAATGTACAGTTTTCGAATTCGGTCATTGGGCCCTATGTTTCCATAGGAGACAATACAGTGATTGAAGACTCACGAATTAAAAACAGCATTATACAGGCAAACACAAAGATCAAATCGGCCCATTTAACCAACTCTATGGTAGGTAACTTTGTAGAGTATTTAGGAAATGGAAAAGAAAATGGGGAAAGTAGCGTTAGTATTGGTGATTATTCAACGATTGAGTAGTCTGGATTAAGATTTAATAGTAACGATGAAGAAGCTCATTGGCATAGGATGTATTCTGGTTGTACTTTCGAGTTGTTCAGTGCTGAACAAGTCAGATACATCAGGGGCAGCTGTGCAAAAATCAAGGCTATCCCCGAAGGAGCGAACCTCCTTTGACCGGTTGTTTTACAGCGCCAATAAAGAGAAAATCCTAGGCAATTACGATGCAGCTGCGGATCTCTTTGCAGAATGCATACGAAAGGATCCCTATAACGCGGCATCTAATTACGAACTTGCCAACCTTTATATGATGATGGGCAAACAAGAGGGGACCATCCACTTTGCCAAACAAGCAGCCACTATTGATCCAAGGAACTTATACTATCAGTTCTTCCTGGCCAAGGCCTACCAGCGCTACAATATGCTTGACAAGGCAAGTAAAGTATATGAAGATCTGGTTAAAATATATCCCGATAACCTCGATGTCCGGTTTGAATTAGCAGGAGCTCTCCGAACAGATAAACAATATTCGAAAGCCGTAGAAGAATACGATAAAATAGAAGAGATACTCGGGGTTGTCGAAGAGGTTTCTCTTCAAAAGGAGCTGATTTATATACACATGAATAAAATCGACAAGGCAGCTCTTGAAATGGAAAATCTGATCAGGGAATTTCCAGAGACTTCCAGATATTATGGAATGCTCGCTGAGCTATACCTCGCCAACGGGGAAAATGAGAAGGCATTAAACACTTTCGACAGACTCTTGGAAAAGAAACCAGACGAGCCTAAGGCACACGTAGCGCTTGCCAATCACTATAGATCTCTAGGCGATAAAGAAAAGTACTTCAGTGAATTGTCCATCGCGTTCAAGAGTACAAAGCTGTCTATTGACGATAAAGTGGAGATTCTATTTTCTTACTACTCGGTAACCCAGAGTTTGCCGGAGCTGACAAAGCAGGCACTGGAATTGTGCAAAATAATGATTGCGGTGCACCCGGATAAAGCGAAGGCCCATTCTGTATATGGAGACTATTTGTACAGAGAATCCCGGGTAGAGGAGGCACTAAAAGAATATCAAACCGCAGTGATGCTTGACCAAAATGGCTTTTTCATCTGGCGACAAATTCTGCAGCTGGAATCCGAGCTCAGAGACTATAGTGCGTTATTGAGAGACAGCAAAGCGGCGATTGCCCTCTTTCCCAATCAATCCATCTTGTATCTATTTAACGGAATTGCAAATATTCAACGTAAGCAATGGGAAGATGCTATTGCTACTTTAACACAAGGTATTACACTCACTACGGATAACAATCAGCTCCTGTCTAGTTTTTACTCCAACCTGGGTGATTCTTACCATTCCCGTAAAGATACTGGTTTATCAGATCAGTCATATGACAAAGCATTGGAATACGACCCGAACAATATTTATGTACTGAATAACTATAGTTATTATTTATCACTGAGGGGCCAGGAACTTGATAAGGCACAAGAAATGTCATCAAAGGCTGTTACCATTGACCCAAAGAACACTTCGTTTCTTGACACATACGGATGGATACTCTATAAGGATGGCAAGTACAAAGAAGCTAAAGAGTGGATCGGGAAAGCAATTGAATCAGGAGGTCACTCAAGAAGTGTGATTCTCGAACACTATGGCGATGCCCTCTTTCAGTTGGGCGAAATTGATGAAGCCATCCGGTATTGGAACGATGCAATAAAATTTGGCGGTGCAGCTGAATTGCTGAATCGTAAGATTGAGGATAGAAGATTGCATGAAAAGCCTTAATGCATCGTTAATCATTTGCTTTACGTGCTTGCTCTTGATGTCCATCGGGTGTAAGACACTGGAAAAAGCCGAAAAGAAGAGTCCTCTCAAGAAAAAAAACTCCTCTTACCTCCTCAATAAATTAAAAGACAATGAGCTACAGTATGAGTGGCTCAGTGTAAGGGCGGCTACGAATGCCGAAATAGGTGACAAGAAGCTGGACATCACCATGAAAATTCGCATAAGAAAAGACAGCGCCATCTGGATTTCCATTTCTCCCGCACTGGGCATTGAAGTCGCGCGTATCATCATGACCAAAGACTCTTTAAAGTTTGTAAACAGGCTGGACAAAAGTTATTTCGCCGGCTCCATTAATTATTTGGACACGCTGGCTCCGGTGAGCATCAATTATGCCATGGTCCAAGCGCTCATTACCGGAAATAACCTTGTGATCCGGGAAGATCAAGAAACGGTCAAGCCGGATAAATATAAAGTAGAAATCGATAATGGCAACTACCTCCTGAGTACACTCAAGAGGAAGAAATACGACAAAACGCTAAAAGGTAAAAAAACTGCAGATGCTACGGTGAATAGAATATGGTTGCAGCCCAAAACGTTTAAGGTAACGAAATCGGAGATTACAAACTTTAAGAGTAACAAAACGATTATGGCGTCGTATGACCAATTTGAAGAAGTTGAAGAGCAACTCTGTGGCCATCTGGTAAACGTCGTAATGCAAGCCGATCAGCACCTCTCAATGAAATTGAATTATTCCAAGGTGATACTGAATAAACCACTGAAAATGCCTTTCCGTATACCCCGCAAGTATGAATCGCTCGAGTAAACGCCTATGGCCCACGTGCCTACCTATAACAATTACCTGCTGCACCCTGTTCTTGGGGACAATGACCATGCTCCCCCCACAGCTAATGGGTCAAACAACGGAGGATCTAGAGAAACAAAAGCAAAAGCAAGAAAAGGAGCTTAAACAGCTAGAGAAAGACATCGCATATACGGGTATGCTGCTCAACGAAACCAAGAGCAACTCGGAGGCGGCCTTGATTCAGCTCTCGTTGGTAAAAAGGCAGATCTCCAATCGACGGGCACGGATTCGCACATTAAATAAGCAAATCAAAATAATGGATCGGCAAATCGCCGAGAACAATGATATCATCAGAGCCCTGGAAGAAGATCTGGTGCAGGTCAAGGAAAACTATGCAAAGATGCTTTACTATGCCTTTAAGAATAGGAACTCCTATGACAAGCTGGTCTTTGTCTTTTCGGCGAAGGATTTTGACCAGGCACAGAAAAGATTAAAGTATCTCCAGGATTATAGCCAATATCGCCGCGACCAGGCAGATTTAATCCTGAGTACCAAAGGGCTAATCTCAAATAAAAATACGGCGCTGGAAAAAAAGAAGGAACAGAAGCGTTCCAAGGTGGCTGATAAGAACCAGGAGAAAAAGGAATTGGAAGACGAAAAAAAGGGCAAGAATATGGTTTATGAGAAACTTCAGGGTAGTATCTCAAAACTTACTTCAGAACTCAAGGCCGACAACAAAAAACGGGAACAGTTAAGCGCTGCCATCGAAGATATCATTCAAGAAATTATCCGATTAGAAACGATTGTCGATGATACCGAGCAACCTTTTGGCCTCACCCCTGAGCAGTCAAAACTCTCACAAGGCTTCAAGAATAACAAGGGGAAATTACCCTGGCCGGTAAAGCGTGGCGTCATTGTCGGTGGTTTTGGCCCCCACCCCCATGAATTTCTTCAGGGGATTGTAGTCAATAACTATGGCATAGACCTTAGCACCAACAAAGGGGCCAGAGCACGTGCAATCTTTGAAGGCGTGGTGACAGCCGTGGTTATTCTACCCGGTTCGAATGTCAAAGCGATCATTGTGCGACACGGAGACTATTTTTCTGTCTATGGAAACTTACAAGAGGTGATTGTACGTAAAGGGGATAACGTGTTATTGAAACAAGAAGTAGGTGTTATTTATACCGACAACGAGCAATTCAAAACTGTTGGCCATCTTGAAATTTGGAAAATGGAAACCGGTGGTGCCGTTAAGCTGGATCCCGAGCAATGGCTATCCAAAAAAAGCAAAAGCAATTAGCGAGAAATTATTAGTAATTTTGCTCCCTGATTTGTACTAAATTATTGCCTGATGAACGCTATACTACTTTTTGGAATGCCTGGTGGGCCTGAGATTTTTATCATCTTGATAATTATTGTTCTGCTCTTCGGCGCGAAGAAAATACCTGACTTGATGAAAGGTGTAGGCAAGGGTATCAAAGAGTTCAAGTCTGCAACCAAGGACGAGCCCGATGACAAGAACAAAGGCAAAGGCAATGGCAATGGCAATGGCAATGGAAATAACGGAAAGACTGAGCAACTAAACTAACTGATTCGTCAGCGTACGAATATTTCCACCTAAGGATTGGCCCAACGAGCACTGGCAACAGTGCAACAATCAATTCGATACACCTCCACTTTTAGCTGATGCGCGTTCATAAGACAATAGTTGACGTTCAGCATGCGATTCAATCCGGCTCAACTTCCTTGGCCTCGATTGTTGATGACTATATTGAAGAGATTCAAAAGAAATCCCAACTCAATGCGTTTCTTGAAGTCTTTGAAGATGATGCACGTGCGCATGCCCTGATCATAGATGAAAAAATAAAGGCCGGTTCTGCCGGAAAGTTGGCAGGTTGTGTGATCGGCATAAAAGACAATATCTGTTATAAAGATCACAAGGTTTCCGCCTCTTCAAAAATACTCAAGGGTTTCGAATC
>JAESRW010000112.1 GCA_016764395.1 Flavobacteriales bacterium | reverse complement strand
TACAAATGGACTTGTTTTAAGGTTCGCGATATTTATTACCATTTTACCAGTAAAGTCATACAATTTCAACCCCCAATTCCCCGCATATTCACTATTGTCTATCCATATCAAATCCTCTGTAGGATTGGGGTATATGCTGACATCCCCATCTTCCAATAATGCTGCTATTCCTGTTATTACTGATACTGTATCTGCTTTTGTAGCAACACAATTATTATTATCTGTCACGGTAACCGTGTAACTCCCAGCACAAAGAGCAATGGCAGTTTGAGTGGTTTGGCTAAGTGAGTCATCCCATAAAAAGGTGTAAGGCACTGTTGCTCCAGAGGTAATAGCCGTGATGTTGCCATTGCAAACACCTCCGGTCGCATCCACATGAGTACTTGAAACAAGCAAGGCGGTTGGCTCGGTAATGATTACAGAATCAGAGATATTTGTACAACCCAATGAATCCGTTACACTTACGGTATAGCTTCCAGGAGCCAGTCCAATGGCATTTAGCGTATTTTGATTTGCCGGATCATCCCACAAATAAGTAAGTGGAGGAGTTCCACCTGTTGAGGAAGATAGGGCAAATCCATCATTCCCCCCGTTGCATGTTACATTATTGCTAGAAATGATTGTCACGGAGGCACCACTATCATCATTAATATTGATTGACTGACTGGCTGAACAACCATTGGAGTCCGTCACCATTAAAACATATACAGCGGCAGCCAACCCGGAAGCAGTGGCAGTAGTCTGAGTCGCTGGATCATCCCATAAATAGATAAATGGCGCTACACCCCCTGACACGGTTGCCGATGCTGAACCATTGTTTGCACCGCAAGAGGAACTCGTTGATGAGATGACCACAATCATATCAGGATCTACGTTAATGGTTACAGCAGCTGAACTGATGCATCCATTGTCATCGGTTACAGTGGCAGCATAAGAGCCGGCGCACAGTCCGGTGGCCAGGGCATTGGTTTGCGAAGCAGGGTCATCCCATAAATAAAGATAAGGAGCCGTGCCGCCTGTGATTGCGGCCATTGCTGTACCATTACAGATTGCTGCACAACTCGCATCTGTACTTGACACAATAGAAGCTATTCCTCCCCCAATATCTAAAACAGTAACGAAAGCGCTACTGGTACAACCATTTGCATCCGTTACTGTTACGGTATAGGAGCCCGCGGATAAGGCGACTGCATTGGCTGTGGTTTGTGCCAATGAGTCATTCCACAAATAAGCATAACCTCCAGTGCCACCTGTTACAGTGACCAATACCGAACCATTGTTTGCACCACAAGTTGAACTCGTTGAGTTCATTGCAAGCGTTAGGGGTGGTGGTTCATTGACGGTAACGGTAGCACTAGACAAACAACCAGCAGTATCACTAACGGATACGGTATAGATACCGGCAATCAATCCAGTAGCAGAGGGGTTGGTTTGAGCACTTAGATCATCCCATAAATAAGCATACGGAGCAGCACCTCCTGTTACAGCTACTGTGGCCAGTCCATCGTTGCCCCCATTACAGCTTACATCTATACTCCCGGTAATACTTGCAACAGGAATTCCTGTACCGGTCACGGAGTCAGTAGCATTGCTAACACAACCGCCAGCATCTGTTACAACAACTGTGTAGAAACCAGCAGCTAATCCGGTGGCGGTTACCGTTGTTTGACCTGCTGGATCATTCCATAAATAACCATACGGAGCGATGCCCCCGATCACTGTAGCAGTAACAGACCCATCTAAAGTGCCACAAGTTGCAACGGTCGTTGATGTTATCAATGATAGCATAGGGGGGGAGGTAATCATAACGATAACATTTGAAACACAAGCGTTTCCATCAGTGATCACAATGGAATAAGTGCCAGCACAAAGGCCTGTTGCGGTGGCATTGGTTTGTGCTCCCGGATCATCCCATAAGTATGCATAAGGAGCTGTGCCCCCTGACACCATGGCTGTTGCAGAACCGTCACATATTGCATAACAAGCAAGATTCACAACAGACGTGTTTATGATGACTGGAGTAGACTCAGAGATCGTTGCGGCTGTCGTTCCAGTACATCCGTTGGTATCTGTGACACTAACGGTATAGACACCCGCAGTCAATCCAACAGCAGTTGCTGTAGTCTGAGCAGACAGGTCGCTCCACAAATACGTTAATGGAGGAGCTCCGCCGGCAGCAGTGGCCTGGATGGATCCATCATTTCCTCCGTTGCAGGATACATCACTACTGGAAACGATAGTCACTACAGCCGCACCTGTATCACTAACACTTGTTGACTCGTTGGCTGTGCAGCCATTGGAATCTGTCACTAGCAAGTTATATCCGGTCGCAGCCAATCCTGAAGCAGTGGCGCTGGTTTGAATTCCCGGATCATCCCATTGATAAGTAAGTGGTGCTGCCCCTCCCGTCACGCCTGCTGATAGTGATCCATCTGCATTGCCGCAAGAAGCATCGAAAGAAGTGATTGAAATAGTCATTCCAACCCCGACGTTAAGCGTAGCACTGACAAAAGTTGTGCATCCATTGTCATCGGTCACAGTGGCCGTATAAGATCCGGTACACAATCCAGTAGCTTGGGCATTGGTCTGCATAGCAGGGTCATCCCATAAATAAACATAAGGAGCTGTTCCTCCGGAGATGGTAGCAGTGGCACTGCCGTCACAAACACCGGTACAGCTCACATTTGTAATAGATAATATAGAAGCCGTCCCTCCGCTACTACCCAATACAGCAACAATAGCACTATCGGTGCAACCATTTGCATCCGTTACCGTTGCGGTATAGGGGCCCGTGGATAAGGCGACTGCATTGGCCATGGTTTGTGCCAATGAGTCATTCCACAAATAGGCATAAGATCCAGTGCCACCTGTTACAGTGACCAATGCCGAACCATCATTACCACACGTTGTGTTCGTTGAGTTCATTGTAAGCGTTAAAACGGATGGTTCATTGAGGGTCACCGTTACACTAGATAAACAACCGGCGGCATCGCTAGCTGATACAGTATAGATACCGGCAATTAATCCAGCAGCAAAGGGATTGGTTTGAGCGCTTAAATCATCCCATAAATAAGTGTACGGAGCAGTACCTCCTGTTACCGCTGCCGTGGCCAAACCATCGTTGCCCCCATTACAGCTTACATCTATACTAGAAGTGATTGTTACGGAAGGAGGAACCCCTGTATTGTTAACAGAATCAGTAGCATTGCTAACACAACTGCCTGCATCTGTTACAACTACAGTATAAGAACCATTAGCCAGTCCAGTGGCTGCTTTTGTTGTTTGTGCCCCAGAATCATTCCACAGGTACGTATAAGGAACTGTACCCCCTGAAGCACAAATACTAACTGTCCCACCCATAGTATCGCAAGAACTATTTATCACTGATGTGCTTAAAGTCAACACAAGTGGTTGTATTATTATGATCGTCTCGCTGGAGAGACAAGCGCTACTATCTGTAATTACAACGGAATAAGTACCAACGCAAAGACCTGTTGCGGTGGCATTGGTTTGTGCTCCAGGATCATCCCATAAGTATGCATAAGGAGGTGTGCCTCCTGACACCATAGCCGTTGCAGAACCGTCACATATTCCGTTACAACTAAGATTCACAACAGTGCTGTTTATGATCATTGGAGGAGACTCAGAGATCGTTGCAAAGGTCGTTCCGGTACATCCATTGGTATCTGTGACACTAAGGGTATAGACACCCGCAGTCAAACTAACAGCAGTTGCTGTAGTCTGTCCAGACAGGTCGTTCCACAAATACGTAAGTGGAGGAGCTCCACCGGTAGCAGTGGCCTGAATGGATCCATCATTTCCTCCGTTGCAGGTTACATCACTACTGGAAACGATAGTCACTACAGCGGCACCAGCATCACTAACATTTGTTGACTCGTTGGCTGTACACCCGTTGGAATCTGTCACCAGCAAGTTATATCCGGTCGCAGCCAACCCAGAAGCAGTGGCGGTGGTTTGAACTCCCGGATCATCCCATTGATAAGTGAATGGTGCTACCCCTCCCGTCACGCCTGCCGATACGGATCCATCGGCATTGCCGCAAGATGCATCGATAGTAGTGAGTGAAACAGTCATTAAAGCACCTCCATTCGTAGTGATTGATTGTGTGATCGTATCACAACACGTAAAATTATCAGCCTGGCAAGTGATCAACGTAACGTTATAGGTTCCCACCGTCCCCCAAAGAATACCAGTAGGGCTTTCAGCAGTTGAAACAGAAGGTGTGCCCATATCAAAGGTCCAGGCGTATGTAAAACCAGGCGCGCCCATTCCCCCTCCAACTGATCCGGTATTGGTAAAATCAAAGCCCACCCCATTGCAATTAGGGCCATCATCAAAGCTTGCAATTGGAGGTGTACAGGCGTTAAGTACGGGGATGTTAGGGGCAAGAGAGATGCAGGTGAAAGTGCCTTCGTCCCAGGTACCTGTAAGCGCAGTGATCAGGGTATCAGTAGTAATGGTTATCTGATCACAGACCCTCTGTGGCTGTACAATACATGTGGCGTCAAGATCATCTGGTGCCAACCAGAGGCCTGGTCCGTCACAGCCTTGGAATATAACATTACCGCCTACAACACTTCCACTGGCATTGCCACCACCTGTGAACAAATTACCTGTGCATCCTCCCATAAAGCCACATACGGCATCACAATATTGATATGTACTGTACCATGTACCAGAGGTGCTGACAATATTCGCCCCGTCTACAGAAAGGTTAAACGCAGTAGTAGCTCCCCAGTTCACATCAACAGCCAAGCACACGGTAACTGCATAGGTATAGGTACCGTTCCCGTTATTTATTCCATAATCGACATTTACTGACGCAAGATTGCATGCGTTAGACGTAGTTACTCCCCAACCCAGTATGAGAAATACCAATAGGGATTTGATCATTTTTGTATACATGTTTTTTGGATAGGCCGCTTAACATTGTCAATACCAATGTATTTCAGGTGTTGCGAAAATAATACTAATGAACAGATAAAACCACTCAGATAAATATGGCGCTCGAAAGTTGTTGGTTTTATCCTACCACGCCAATTAATTGACAACTAGTGTTAAATAAATTAAAACCAGACAACATAGGGTGCTCTGTAAAACAGCAATATGCCTTGTATTTGATAGAGAAAGCAATGTTGTTTCGATTCACATTAATCTAATATTGAGAAGAAGCAATTATTGAAATACGGAAAGTGGCAAGATGCCGGCAAAAGTATTACCTAGCGGGCCCTCCTGCGCTCTGTGAGCTTCGGCGATTAAAGATCGTATGCCAAACGAGGCACTTTCACCTGATTCCTTGGATCTATCGAATTTATTTCTTCTCACCCTACTGGATCTCCGGATCATCATCCGGGGTGCTTAGCCCCAAAATCTTCCCGGTTTTCCCTACCTTTACAGCATAGAAAAAACGAAAACCCAGAACATGTCAGGACATAGTAAATGGTCAACAATCAAAAGGAAAAAAGGCGCAACGGATGCCAAGCGCTCCAAGGAATTCACACGCGTTATTAAGGCCATCACTGTTGCCGTAAAATCAGGGGGAGGACCAGATCCAGAAGCCAATCCATCCCTKCGCGTTGCGATTGCCAATGCGAAAGGAGTCAATATGCCCAAGGATAATATTGAACGTGCAATAAGCAAGGCCTCCGACAAAGATTCTGCATCGTTATCGGAGGTATCCTATGAAGGATACGGACCCAATGGCGTGGCCATATTTGTGGATTGCACAACAGATAACCTCAAGAGAACCGTTTCAAACGTACGCGCGATTTATACACACGGAGGAGGCACCTTAGGAACCAATGGATCACTGGAATTTATCTTTGAGAGGAAGGGCGTTTTTACGCTCCCAGCAGGTGACTTGGACGAAGATGAACTCACTCTAGAACTAATAGATGGCGGTGCAGAAGACGTGGTGAAGGAAGAAGATATTTTTATCGTTTACACTTCCTTCGAAGATTTTGGGGCGATGCACAAAAAGCTTGAAGAACTCAATATCGAACCTGAAAACGCCCAAGTCCAAAGGATCCCTACCACTACCAAGGAGTTAGGGGTCAGCGAGTGTAAGCAAATATTGAAGCTGATTGAGCGATTTGAAGATGATGAGGATGTTCAGAATGTGTACCACAACCTGGAAATTTCAGAGGAGTTGATCCATGAACTCGAATAACCAGGACATTGAAGCAGCCAAGGGGCTCTATCATCACAGCTACGTACTGAAGCCTGATTTGTAGCCATGACTTTCGGGTGGCCGAATAAACACTTCATACTTAGCGAAATTTTTCCCTGGTATGTATTTGCGTGATTATCACTCCAATCCCCAAAATATCAAGCGTTTTGTAGCAGCTAAAAAGCGAATAAAGACCAATTTTGATGGGTTATCCAATTCGGTGGGCATCGCCCACCGAAGCCTCAAATAAGTATCTTGAAATAAAAAACATTGAAAACCCCTCATCACTCCGTTTAATATCCGAAGCCATGAGGGGCGAAGGTGGGCCCACGGGGACTTGAACCCCGGACCGACGGATTATGAGTCCGGCGCTCTAACCAACTGAGCTATAGGCCCGATTCAATAGAAAATGGAGGAACA
>JAESRW010000111.1 GCA_016764395.1 Flavobacteriales bacterium | reverse complement strand
TATCTCCGCTAATATTTGAAAAGTTCACAATATCAGTTTCCGTTACGGTTCGCTTGTGCGTCGTGTAGGTGTCACCAATTTTCAACTCATCCCACATCTCTCGAAACGGGTGAATAACGTCTTCCGTTCGCTTTGCACCAGGTAGGTATACGTTGGTAATAGCGGTCAACGTAGTGGGCGAACCCTGGATTGCAGTGCGTTGCATAAAGTGCGCTACACCCCGCATGCCACCCATTTCCTCTCCGCCACCGGCGCGTCCCGGGCCTCCATGTATCAGATGAGGCATCGGCGAACCATGGCCGGTAGACTCCCCTGCACAATCTTTGTTGACGACCATGATACGGCCATGCATAGCAGCGGTGTTTAAAACGATTTCCTTGGCAAATACATCGTCAGCGGTAAATACTGAGCTGACCAAGCTGCCTTTTCCCATCTTCGACAAGGCAGCTGCCGCATCGGCATCTTTATAAGGCATCATCGTGCTCACCGGCCCGAATGCTTCAATGCTGTGGGGTTGTTCATTTTTAAAAGGTTCGTCACAGTAGAGTAGGGTGGTGGGCATAAATGCACCTTTGTTCTTATCGGCTCCTTTCACTTCCATGCTGTCAAATCCACCATAAACCAGCTCGCAAACTTCCAATAACTCATCGACACGTTCATTGACCTCGATTACCTGGTCCCGCCCAACGAGTGGGCCCATCTTAACTCCTTCAACGGCTGGGTCTCCTAGTAAGACTCTATCCAGGCGTTTTTTTAGGGCATTCATGGTGTCCTCCATATAATTCTCAGGAACCAATGTTCTGCGAATAGCGGTACATTTTTGACCGGCTTTTACCGTCATTTCCCGGGCCACTTCCTTTACAAATAGATCAAATTCCTCAGTACCCGGAGCCGCATCCAGTCCCAGAATGGAGCAATTCAGAGAGTCCGCCTCCATATTGAAGCGGATAGAATTGTTAATAATGTTGGGTTGAGATTTCAACATTCTTCCCGTTGTCGCAGATCCGGTGAATGTGACTACGTCATTAAGGGTAACATGATCCAGCAAGTCGCCGGCACTGCCACAAATTAATTGCAACGCTCCTTCCGGTAAAATTTTGGACTTGATGATTTCCTGCACCATCAGTTCCGTTAGATAACAGGTTACCGTGGCAGGTTTGACAATAGCAGGAACTCCAGCCAACAAGTTCACCGCAATTTTTTCCAGCATTCCCCAACAAGGGAAATTGAACGCATTGATATGAACGGCGCATCCTTCCATAGGAACTACGATGTGGTGCCCGATGAATGTCCCTTCTTTAGATAACGCTTCAGGATTGCCATCAATGTAAAAAGGCTCATCAGGCATTTCTCGTCTCCCTTTACTTGCATAGACAAACAGATTGCCAATACCCCCTTCAATGTCGATCCAGCTATCCACTTTTGTGGCGCCCGTAGCAGCACTTAACTGGTAAAATTGTTTTTTCTTTTCGGTCAGGTGAAGCGCCAGGGCTTTAAGCATTCTTCCCCGCTCGTGGAAGGTCATTTTTCTGAGAACGGGTCCGCCAACTGTGCGGCCATATTCCAGCATTCCCTTAAAATTGATGCCCTTGGATGAGGCCGATGCAATTTGCTCTCCCGTTACCGCGTGGAAGAGAGGGGTCCCATCTCCTTCGCCTTCTATCCAATTACCTTCTGTGTAGTTCTTCAGTTTACTCATGAATTCTTATTTTTGCGTTTTTTCAACGAATTCAAAGGTAGAAATTTATTACCCAAACCCCAAAGGGGAATTGATCTGGTACTATGGGAATACAATCCGTCAAATTAGCCACCACTGAGCGGCAAATCCAAATTTTTGAAAAGCACCTTTTACAGGATGTTCGCGCCATGGAGCGGATGCTGAATGAAGGGTGGTTCGATGATAAAGAGACTAGAATTGGTGCAGAGCAAGAGCTGTGTATCATTGATAAGAATTACAGGCCCGCTAGCGTATGCATGGAAATTCTCGAAAAAGCGAACAATCCTAATTTTACCACGGAATTTGCCAAGTTYAAYGCWGAGATTAATTTAACKCCMAGRCCCTTTCGAAASTCCTGCCTACGAGAYATGGAGRASGAGMTAAAAGCRRGTWTMGCKGAATTTGCCAAAGTGGCCARTGAMTTKGATGTRGAACCGCTKCTAATWGGCATMCTTCCKACRATGCGRAAGTTYGATATCWMCATTGAAAATCTWACSCCRTTRGATCGRTATTATGCCTTGTGTAARGCSATYAACAAACTYAGGGGYGATGTWTATGAATTGAGAGTGCGAGGCATTGATGAGCTBATTATGAAGCATGATTCACCACTTTTGGAGGCCTGTAACACCGGATTTCAAGTACACTTGCAGGTRCACTCGCAAGAGTTTGTGCARATGTATAATATTGCCCAAGCGATCACTGCHCCTGTGATGGCGGCTGCTGTATCTGCTCCGATTCTATTTGGAAAACGWCTTTGGCAAGAAACACGCATCGCACTTTTTCAGCAATCSGTGGATACGAGAACTWCAAGTGACCACCTGAGAGAATTTAGCCCGCGCGTAACGTTTGGAAACAAATGGCTGGAGAAGTCAATTTTGGAAGTGTACAAGGAAGATATTGTRCGATACAGAATCTTATTGAGTACAGAATTGACCGAGGATGTGATGGAAAAGATTGACACAGGCCAAGTGCCAGAGTTAAAAGCCTTGGCGGTACACAATTCTACCATTTACAGATGGAATCGGCCCTGTTATGGAATTACCAATGGAAAGGCTCATYTGAGAATTGARAACCGGATCTTACCTTCMGGRCCTTCYGTGGTTGATGAAATGGCCAATGCGGCTTTTTGGTTGGGATTGATGAATGGTTACCGTCATGAGATCAAAGACGTAACCAAGCTCATGGACTTTGATGCTGCCAAGACAAATTTTGCCAATGCAGCACAACATGGCTTGGAAACTCAGTTCACATGGTTTAATGGAAAGAAGGTTTCTGCTTCGAATTTAATTTTAAAGGAACTGCTGCCACTCGCGGAGCAGGGATTGAAGCATGCCAATGTTGATACCAAGGATATTAACAAATATCTTGGGGTGATACGAGAACGTGTTGAATCTGGAATGACAGGTTCGCAATGGATGCTTAACGCGTACAGTAAGCTGAGGAAGGAAACGACNRAYGAAGATACCATGACCATTTTGACGGCCAGTACCCTGAAAAATCAGAAGAAGAACATCCCCGTTCATAAATGGAAGGTACCTGAGTTAGACGATGGCTTGAAGCTAAATCACCATTCATTRCTYGTTGAGGAGTTTATGGAAAGGGACCTYTTTACRGTGCARCCYGATGATATTGTTGAGCTGGTTGCTGAGATCATGGATTGGCAAGAAATACGCTATGTTGCCGTGGAGGATGACGAAGGAGATCTGGTGGGATTGACCACGTCCAGGATGCTGCTCAGACATTTCAACGGGGYACATCGATTCGACAAAGAGCCSGTCTCGGTTAAARAGATCATGTCGACAGAACCAATTACCATTGCYCCTGAAGCCACCATTCAAGAGGCAATGGACAAGTTACAGAAACACAACATCGGYTGTTTGCCCGTTATAAAAGGCAARCGCCTGATCGGAATKATAACSGCTAATAGTTTTTTAGAYATAACAAAGCGCYTRCTGAAGGGTACKAAGAAAAGAAAATAGGATGGRAGARGAGATGATTATTGAGGACAGAGTGWTRGGGAAATACAGAGGAGATCAACCCGGAAAACTCTTTTTATGTGTAGCGGGATTGCATGGTAATGAAAGAACGGGCATTGTTGCCTTGCAAAGGGTCTTTGATACACTGCAAGAACACAAGCCAAGTTTTGCTGGAAGGATGATTGCAGTTGCGGGAAATCTGTCGGCGATCAAAGAGAATACGCGCTATATTGACATGGATTTCAATCGAATTTGGATCAAGGAAGACGTGGATGCCATCGCTACCAGTGAACCTGGAGATCTCAAGTCCAATGAACACCGTGAAATGAAGGAGCTGATGAAGCAGATAGATACTTTCACTTTCGTCGATACACCGCGCAATATTGTGTTTCTAGATCTTCACAATACTTCGTCTGCTGAGGGAATGTTCACCTTCACCTTTGAAGGAGATGCCAACTATACCATAGCTTCATCGCTTCACATTCCAATCATTACCGGGCTGGATAAATCACTGAAGGGAACTGCGATAGAGTTCTTTGCAGAGAGAGGTTATTGCTCTCTCGCCTTTGAGGGCGGGCCGTTGGGTGATCCTAAGAGTATTGATATTCACGAGGCTGGCATATGGATGTTATTGGAAGCGACGGGATGCATGAAAAAGGAAGACATTCCTAACTACCAAACCCATAAACAACTGATGGAAACGAGTGCGGAGGACAGCCCGGAGGTTGTGGACCTAATTTACGTACACAACATCACAGAAGCCGATCATTTCAAAATGAAGCCTGGCTATAAAAACTTTCAACGCATTGAAGAGGGTGAGGTTCTTGGGCAGGATGTGAATGGAGAGGTAAAGGCTCCTTACCAAGGTTATATCATGATGCCGCTCTACCAAAAGCAAGGGGATGAAGGATTCTTCATTACGCAAGATCCTCAAAATAACTAGAGGAAATTTAACTAGGGAGTCTAAGGTGAATAGTTGTTTAACCGCAATGAGCGCAATGAACGCAATGAGCGCAAACTCTTATATCAAATCAGCTATCCAAAATTATATTTGATTGCGCCTTAAAAGTGCATTGGCATTTGGTTCAGACGATAGGTAAGCAAACTATGACCTCTTGCGCTCTTTGCGCCTACGGCGCACGAAGGTGCGCTAACCTTTGCGACCCTTGTCGCCACGCTCAATAGCTTTTGGCGACGGAGCGCGGTTAATTGCAGCTTGAGCTTTATTCATGCTGCTTGGTTAACAAGTCCCTACTGTTTTACAAAGACGTGGGTGGTTGTCTTTTCACTATCAGCTATTTTGATCAGGTACATGCCACGGTCCATGTTAGAAACATCCAATCGGACTTGACCTGTTTTGGCGCCATTAGGGGGCAACATTTGAATTACTTGTCCCATCAAATTGATGATCGAAATTTCAGCATCGGCCAGTATATCACCGGTAACAAAAACATCGTCGGTCCCTGGGTTGGGCCAAACCTTAAGCTGAGACGCCCTGGGATTTTCCGATTGTGAAAGGAGGGTAGTCATGGCGTGTTTTCTGAAAAACAGCCAGCTTTCTCCACTGCCGTCCATATCCTGATTGGTCACTCCAATGATAAAAGTCACACCGGGCCAGGTATGTTCACCTCCAGTGATTTTAAAGAGCACTACTTCTGAATTGTTGTCGCAGGGGCCGTAAAACCACTTCTCCACCGTACTGCCRTCGGTTGTATTGATATCTGGAATGTTSGAAACWACTTTAGTAGGWGGRCARTTGTTATTCGTTACCCACCAATCTATRCCTGTTTCAACAGSYGTRCCTCCCTGAGCTCCGGCATAAGGTACGGTAGGATCAGCYGTCCCATGWATGTGCATAATYGGTACCGGCCGATCMGTTTGACAAGAAGCAAAAACACTATCMGCCATRACGCCTGTSACCGATGAGATCGCTGCAATTTTATCTTCCAGTTCGCAGGCCAATTTGTAGCTCATGAAGCCTCCGTTCGACATGCCACAGGCRTATACCATGGAGGTATTAATGCTGAAATTGATCGCCATGGTATCAATTAATGCAGAGATGAACGTTACGTCATTAATGCCAGGATTGTACGACCATATTTGTCCTGAATTCCATGAATCAGCAATGCCAAATGGATACACCACAATGAAATTGGCCGTGTCGGCAACTTGATCCATCTCGGCATAAAATTGTTGTTGTGTAGCRTCTGAACCGAATCCATGCATATTGATGACCAACGGATAGCTGTTGGTTGGCGTATAGGACGGTGGGAGATGCACAATGTAAGAACGGCTTACGGCATTGTGCATGAAGTTAAAAGTCTGAGCGAAGCCAAATGAACAAAGACTTATGAAGCAAATTGTGAGGGTCGCTTTGAGAGTAGTTGTTTTTTTCATAACCACTAAAGTAAGATTTGTTTGACTGTTTTTTGGTATGCGTGCCTAATAAATCTCCATCCCTCTATGGAGGATTATCTCAATTTTAAAGAGAAAGTAAATTACGTGAGTTTGGGAGAAGGAAAATCACCAATCAGCTACTGCTTCACCAGTATCCTTGAAAGTACCTTTTCTGAGTTGGTGACTTTAATCAGATATATCCCACTTTTTAGCTGGGAGATATCCAATTCAAGCCGTCCCTTTTCCTGCTGAGTTGCGTTTGGAAGGGTAAAACTTTGACCAAGTATTGAAGTAATGCTGATATCAGCCTGCTGGATTTCTTCACCACTAATGATAACGAAATCTGAGCTCGGGTTGGGCCAAATGTCAAGACTTTCTGTTGCTGTATTTTCAAGGACTGAAACCGGATTCAATGTTGGGGTCAAAATGTGCTTTCTGAAGAACTTCCATATTTCTCCGCTGGCATTAAAATCTAGATTGGTATTGCCCAGGGTCGGTACAGGAGTCGCACCTGGCCAGGTATGCC
>JAESRW010000277.1 GCA_016764395.1 Flavobacteriales bacterium | reverse complement strand
CAATGCCCACAACGCCATCGCTTCCATCAATTCTCATGATCTCGGAAAGGGTACCTCCTTGGTTGACGTTAAAAGTTATCGTGGCATCTTCACTTAAGTTTGTGACATCATCTAATATAACATCAATGCTGGCTTGCTCTTCCAGCCCACCCGCATCCTCTATTCCAAAGGTGATGCCCGTTCCGATACCCGCAGCAGGAACTGCAGGGTCTGCTTCACGGTTAAAATTTAACATATCGGTAACCGAGCCGCCAAAATTATTTTTGATAGTGATGTCTACCAATCCTGTGTTTTTAATGGTCATCCGCTCTATACTATTTGTGTAAAAGGCGAGATCCGCATTTTCACGAAGAAGCAAGCGCCCTTCTCCACTTACTACACCTACATCCATACCATCGGTAGTCGTGGAGCCCGTTGAACTATTGGTAATGTGCAGGTAATTGAAGGTGGTACTCCCGTGCAGGTGCAATTGTCTTTGTGGCGTGGTAATACCTATTCCGATCCTGTTGGCTGATTCGTCCACAAAAAAAGTGGTGCCGTCCATGATGACATCTCCATTGGCTTCAATGGACATTCTCTCTACATTATTTGTTCTGAAATTCAGATCAGCACTGTTGGTTGAGCCTATAAAATTACCGGCAGCAATGCCTGCATTTCCTGATAAGGTCCAATCATTGCTCGCTGTACCACTAAAAAACCGTACCCATGCGGCACCATCATAGTAATAATAACCAGGCGTAACGTCGGTTTGATAAATTAATAGACTCGTGGTGGGCGTCACTATCGCATCTCGCTGAACTTGTGTCATTCTTGGAATAAGAAGTCCTGTCGTGGTAGACGCTACATCCAGCATTGCTTTAGCATCAGGGGCTGCACCGGTACCGTTAATTCCCACGTTTTGTGCAAACAGGGAGTTAGACAAAATGGATATACAAATTATAAAGAGTGCTATCCGTACTTCACCGTAGACTTTAATCATTTTGAACAATAATTAATGGTAAAACGCATCATCATCGGGGAATTGCCTATTGTATTGTGACATTGATTGATGATACCAGTATCACTTAGCTCGCGCTAATATATTAAATTCCCTGGTTAGATCAAATTTTGGACGATCAGCAAAAGTCCTTTATCGATGAATAAGCGGCGTAAAATTTAGATATTCTAGAAGTGAGGTGGAGGAGGTGAGTTGAACAGAAGGACGCGTTTGGAACGGTAAGCTTTCCCTTGGTATCGTGCGCCCTATTCAGCGTGTAAAATGTCCTACAAGAGCCTGGACAAGTTGGTTTTGGGAAGGTTAAAGGCTGATTAAAACTTAATAAATTTCTCAGTGAAAATGTGGTCCCCGGTCATTAGCCTTGCGTAGTATAACCCTGGAGCTAAGCGCTCAATATTGGCGGTAAATCTTTTGAAATTTCCGTAAAATTTATTTTGGTAAATTAACTTGGCAGATCCATCGAAAATCTCAAAGACTACATCGCCTTCTGGATTTCCTCTAAGYACAATGTTTAAAAAGTCGGTGGCRGGATTGGGCATGATAGCAAAGCCCACCTCTTCRTCTTCGTCACAGTTTGTAATMACCAGGTTRGAGTAGGTGAAYTTACCRTCATAATCAGTTTGCTTTAATCKATAATAGGTGGTYTGYTCRTTGATAKYTTYGTCAWAGRTATCGTARTAAWTAAYRKTGTTGCTGGTTCCSGCTCCGTCGACTATTTCAACGGTAGTAAACTCKGTGCCATTRAYGCTCTTTTCGACGGTRAAAAAAGCATTATTRCTCTCTGAKGCCGTGGTCCARCTRATTTTTACTTGTTCAGCTTCGCATTCCGCAAAAAAWGTRAYGAGTTGAATAGGMAGTGGAACSGATGATTTTCCTATWCCCTTTTGTGAAAAAYCCGTCATTCCCAARCGTAAGGCGTATCCATCGGCAACCATTCTTCCYGCCCCCCCGTTSGCATTAATTCCTGGACTTCCGAATCCGCARGGGTTRCAGGTCCAATCTGCTGCTGTTACGGACCCGCTGGGTCTGCTGAGAATGGCAAACTGATCATTGGACAGGCCACCTATATTGGCAGTGAACAGCTTTAAATCGTAATCCCCAGAAGTTGGAGCAACATCAGGATCAAGAAACCAGACACCTTCGGTTGCTACAGAGCTAAATGGCGTAAATTCTTCAGTTGTAACAAGATCTACGTCATTGTGACTGGTAAGAGGGGCGAACTTGGCATCTATGTAATTGAACCCGGCACCAGTCAAATTTCCGTTAATAAGTTCGGCTAGATAATAATCGCCTGCTGTTAATCCATCTCCCACTGGAAAGGGGTAGGTGTCCGTGTTGTTGCCAATGAACCTTCTCAGATTCCCATTCACGAAACTAGCACTGGAATGCCCAATTACATCCCCACCTACGGTGCTTTCGATGATCAAATAGTTGGTGCCGGTTACCACCACCCCGTCCGTGAACCTGCAAATACCTTCAACAATCACGTTTCTGCTTAGGCTAATGGGTGTTCCACTTGCGGCATTGTTGAACTCTAGATATTCAAATCTTGTGTCATTCGTGCCACCTATGGTTTCCATTCCTGAACCTTTAAACCGCACCCAACCATCATTGTTGGTATTTATAAAGACCGTGTTGGCCGCGTTATTGGTCCAATTTCCTTCTACAACAATATCGCCGTCGATATCAATGAGGCCCCCGTTTTCATTCACAAAATTACCTTCGGCATCGCCATCAATATATACGGTGGTGCCAGTCGCAATAACCCAATTCGCACCGTTATTTAAGACGCCTTGTCCTACAGCTATCTCTACCCGAAGGCAAAGATTTCCCAGCGCTAGGCATACAATGCATATGGAGGAAATTCGTAGCATGATCTATTCCTGTCAAAGTTTGACATATTGAATGAGCACCCGCACTTTTACCAAGCCACTGGGTGAATCGGTGTTTTCTAACGCAATACCTAGTACGATTCCTGATTGAGTAGCTTTCATCGCCTCTCCTGTCTTTGAAGAACTGGTAACTAAGTCACCTTCTTGTATACTTCCATTTTCATAGTTGTATTTGACCTCAGAGACGCCTCCCGTACATACAAAGTCACTCTTTTTTCGCGGATTGTGATTGCCTGTTGCTACGCCAATGAGCAAATTGTCGTTAGGGTTGGTTGAAGCAACGTAGGTTTCATCATCATAAAAACCTGCCGGTGAACGAAGGACAGTACCTTTATCATAGAATTTCCGTTTTCGCTCACCCTGGGCGTGACAAATGCTTTGGCAGAAGACGAATAATAAAATAATGACTAGTGTGTTTTTCATCTGCTTATTTTTTCTGAGATTAACTCGGTTATAGCTGTCTGTCTGATGGCATTAGCTCGTATGTAATCATTCACCTGAAAGTTGTGCTGTTGAYCATGGCTCGTTTGGTCGCTATTTGAYCCATGGTACGTTGTTAGGGTTTTATTTCAGTAATAGTAAGGTACCTTTCGCCAATAAAAAAGGATTCAGTACCAGATTGACCATTGACCATGTGGCATTGTACCGAATAAGTCTTACTTCCAGACCCTGCTCCGGAGTCATATACGGTCAGTGAGACATTGTTAGTGGTAAAGTTCCATTGCGGATCACGGCTGGATACCGCAGTTCTGGCTATTTCTACACCGTCTCTCAATATTCTGAAAAAGATTTGTTCAGGTGCCCAGTAGGTAACGTCATCAGTTTCAATTCTCCCGCTAAAAGTAACTTGAACTGGATTCCCTGCGGTTATTGTTCTGGCTACGGACATATTGGTGACACTTATCCATGTGCCGACGGTGTATCCGCAACCAGCACATGCAGAGAAGGACCCGGAATTGTTGCCGATAAGTCTTACTTCGTTGGTGGCAATTGCTCTGGTCATGCCTTGATTTAATGTCGGTGCACCTGGTGGTTCCCAGGTCGCAAGTCCACTGGCATCAGAGGTCAGTACCTGGCCCGCTGCAGGCGTTCCACCTGTTATCTTAACCTGTCCCGCAACCTCCAGTTTTGCCCCAGGGGCTGTGGTTCCGATACCTACATTTCCGGTGGAAGCAATTCTAATTCTCTCCAGTCCATTGGTGTAAAAAGAGGTAATTCCGTGGGTGAAATTGACATTGTTTTTCTGAAATTGTCCAATAATCGCTCGCCCAGCTACAGCGCCTATGGTTCCGGGAGTATATTGGATGGAAAATCCAAGGTCATTGCTATAATTAGTAGCTACATTGAGTTGCATAGAGGCGGCGGCGTTACTGTGGGTCCAAAGTCGAGCTCCATCGTTTCTAAGGTTCACCTGGGTGCCAGCTCCTGATAAAATCAAATCAGGATACCCCTGGGCAGAACTTGCATTTATCCGTACATCTCCCGCCTCTACATGGAGTTTGACGTTAGGAGCAGCGGTGCCTACACCAACGTTACCAGCCGTATTTGCAAAAAGGACACTAGTTCTGTAGGAAAAGTTACCATTGTTAGGGACATTGAGTGTTGCTCCAGAACCGCCTACTTGCAGGGTGCCATCAGTTCGCATGGTTCCCGTATTGTGATAGAAACTCTTGTTTCCAGATGTCCTTATCCAGGTAGCGTCTATCATATAAAGTCCACCACCATAAGTTGCGTTTTGCCACCCTGTATTGCCATAGGATCGGTGCCAACCCGCAGCATCATCAATGACTACATTACCATCAATCTGGATAAAGTTGGCAAGAGAAAGTTTTCCCTCCGTATTGATGGAAGCGATAGGAACAATACCATCAATGCCCCAGGTCCATCCTCTGATTGCACTATTGTTCATATTCGTCTTTATACTGTAATCAGTCACGGCCCCATATTTAAATTCCGCAGCATTGCCCATATTGATGGCATAGGAGTTACTGGACCAAAAACGGATACCATTGCCGTTTCCTGCTGTGATATCGGCAAACGTAATATTGTCAATCTCGAAATTGCTCATATTGAGATTTTGGGTAGCGATATGATTACCGAGGTTGTCGCCATAGCTGCTGATATTGGCTGTGGTAATTAATTGTGCCCAGGCAGTAGTTGCACTATTGTTGGTCTTTCTCACCCAAAAATCCTGGTCAAAAAAACTGCCAGCAAACTGCATCGCGTAGTTGTTAGTTAAATTTGAGTGCCTGGCTTCTAATAAATGCCACCAGCTGCCTGCTCCTGTTGGCCAGTTTGCCGGTGGCGCCGGTGCGGAGGTTTGATAATAACCTGATCTTCCACCCAGAGCTCCTGCATCATTTTTGGTCTCTGTTCTGGTACCACTGGAACCCCAGTATGCAATTCCGCTCGCTTTAATGTCACCGACAACATCTAATTCTTCAACGGGGATAGCTATTCCAATACCTACTTTTCCATCAGCATTGAGTACAGTTATTCGTGTTGTTCCAGATGTTTGGAGGGACAGGTCTTCGTTATAGCTGCCTATCAAACCCTGATCGACCGTGATACCCCTATCAAAATAAAATCTGGGCCTATCTGTAGAAAAATGGGACCAGCCCGTATTTTGTGGCCCTATTCGAGTATAGCCATAGTTTGTTTGGATTTCCAAGTTGGTTCCGCCGTCACCTAATCTGACGATATCAGAGCCTGGATCGAGAGGGTCTACATTGGAGAGTTCTAGTACCCCAACGACATCCAATTTTGTGCTTGGAGAAGTAGTTCCAATGCCGACATTGCCTGTGTTGGTTATCCGCAGAAATGAATTGGCAATGTATTCAGGTTGTGTTGCATGATAACCTATTGTGAATCCCCCCGAAGCAGAACCGCCATTATAAGGAGCTCCGATAAACCAATCGCTCTCTGTACCTCCACTATTGTCAATCCAAACACCACCCCCTCGAAATTCATTGGTTCTGTCAATCAGTACTCTTGCCTGCCATGATGGAGCACCGCCACTTCCCATCACTTTAATCGTGTTCGAGGCACCTCCAGAAACCTCCAGCTTTGCGCCTGGGGTGACGGTTCCGATACCTACCCGGTTGTTGAGTGCATCTATCGAGAACGTTGAACCGTCTACGCTGAATCCATCTACAACGGTAGAGGTGAAAGTCAAATTGTTGGCGCCCATGGTTACCGTGGTGGGATCCACGGTNAAGGAGCCTGAGCCTGCATATATACCGCCAGTACCTGATCCGGCCARGAGTTTAACCCAGGARGGGGTAGTTGTTGCGCTGGTATTGTAGTAAAAACCTACGCCTTCCCCTCCAGCGTCTGTTTGGAATACCAATAATCCCGGAGCAGCAGCCGGCAAATTGCCCAGTCCATCAAGCATRCCGCCAACACAGGACGCGGTGGTACGTTGGCAAAGGGTAACCCTKGGAATTAACAACCCCTTGTCAGTGGCAGATAGATCCAACATGGCGCTGGCATTGGGCAGGGCGCCCGTGGAATTAATGGCTACGTTTTGTGCGAACACATTGTGCATTGTGGATGCACAAATAAAGACGAAAAAGAAAAGGAGAAACTTCTGGCGGGTGCGTTTCATGATTCTATTTGAGTAAAAGGCGCTTTGTCTGTATGGTACGTGTATAGATTTTAGGTCAATAATGGAGTATTAGCTCGCCACAATTGCGCTTGATTGGTCGTGTTCTTCAACAAGATACGACAAATGGGAGAAAATAATTCGGATCAGTCCTTAAGTGTAAGTACCTTAAAAGCAGATAGTTGAAATTTAACTCTATCTGGTGCATCCTTGATGTAATTATTTTTCATTTTAACGAATATGTCACAGAATGTTTGGAAAAAAATGTTATAAAGTGT
>JAESRW010000316.1 GCA_016764395.1 Flavobacteriales bacterium | reverse complement strand
TCTGGTAATACACCAATCGTAATCATTGATGGTGGTAGCATGGATGCGCAACAAAACTTCATTATCCTTCGGTATAGGTTTCTTGACCTCTTTAAGGACAAGTACCTTTTCAGGTTCTCCGTACTTATTGATATAATAAGCTTTCATTATTTACAGATGATGCACAACTATACTTGACAAAGCAAGTGGTCTGCCTCTAAGGTAGTGATTTTGAGATTATTTGATTAGGGTGCATTTAGGCGTCAGTTAACGCCGTACCCCAAAATCAAGATTTTTAGGCGGATTGTGATGAGCTAATCGGAATTTGTTGTTTCTCATGTCAAGTAGAGTGGAGTCCTTGGGATTCCATTGGAATTTTGGGTTGTTATCTTCAAAGTAGATTTTTCCGTACTCCATATTCGAATTACGTCCACATAAATAGAACGTGCCTTTTAGAGCCTCACCGAATTAATATTACTCACTAAGACAGGTGAAATTGGCTGTATATTTCAAAGATAGCAAAAGACTTAGAATGCTTTAGGAGAAGGGCTTACACGCATGCTTTCTAATGCAATGTTAGGCTGCGTTTTGCTGTATGGTGGTGATTTTATCCAATTCCTTCTTCTTATTTGACCCTTCTTCTTCGATGTCATAGTCATCTTGAAGGCCTAGCCAGAATTTGGCAGAGTTACCAAAATAACGGCTAAGTCTTAGAGCAGTATCCGCAGTAATTCTTCTACGTCCTTTAACTATTTCACTAACTCTTGTCTGAGGAATAAAGGTGTCTTTGGAAAGTCTGTATGCCGAAATATCCAAAGGTTTGAGGAACTCTTCCAGCAGAATTTCACCTGGGTGTATGTTTTTCAAATTACGCATGGTCTTAAAGATTAGTGGTAGTCAATTATTTCAGTTTCAAAACAATTCCCGTTTTTCCATATAAACATTATTCTCCATTGCTTATTAATGCGGATGCAATGATATCTTTTCAACTTTCCACCCAATTTTTCCAATCTGTTGGAAGGGGGGACTTTAAGGTCTTGAATGTCTTGAGAGTTGTTAAGCATCCTCAATTTTCTTCTTCCAAGCTGCTGAATATTGTTGGGTAACTTTTTTGATCTTATCCCGTTCCAAACCTTTTCAGTTTCCTTATTCCCAAAAGATCTAATCATAGTACTCCCCAACGTTACTAACGTTACTAACGTTAAAGGTAGGTAAAAAGTCGCAATTCGTGAAATTTGAATGCAGCCTAACTATACTGGCTAAAGCAAGTGGTCTGTCTATAGGGTAGTGATTTAAAGACCATTGGATTTGGGTACCGTTGGGCGTCAGTTGATGCGCTTTTCGCATGCCAAAGACCTGATTAAGTTTTCAGCTAACCAATGTGATTGGCGCTATCTTGGATAGATCCTTTGCATCACCTGACGGCATCTATTAAGAAAACGTTATGGTTTTTACGCCAAGAGGGTTAATTGCGTATCAAGGGTCACGTATAAAAGCAGGTGACGGCTTGAAAGCATTTGCTTTCAAGCCGTCACCAATTTGCTAAATGTTATAACAATTTGCTGAGTCCGCTATTGCTTTTAAACAATGGCGGTAGTTACTATTGTTTTTCTTAGTTATACCACCGGATTCCATACCCCAGTCGCGGCTGTCTCAATGGCATAGTCCTTAAAATCTTTAGCCTTCCTTCCCAATACTCGCTCAACGTCATGTGATACAACCGAGTTACTTTCTGTAAGTACCTCTGTAAACAGATAATTGATCAACCAGAGATGGTCATCAGGTAACTGATATGCTCTGAGCATAGACATGTATTTATCCATGGTGATGGACTCAAATTGGATGTCCCTTGCCGTAGCTTTGGAAATTTCATGGCTGGCTTGCTCAAACGTTAATTGACGTGGACCTGTCAGTTCGTAGGTCTCACCAACATGTTTGTCATCCAACAATGCTTCTACCGCTACATCAGCTATGTCGTCTGCATCAACGTAAGGCACCAATGCTTTATTCATGGGCAACGCTACATGTCCGGCTAAAATTGGATCAAGGAAAAAGCTTTCACTAAAGTTCTGATTAAACCAACTTGCCCTAACAATGGTCCAATCTGTACCTGCATTCATGACTACATTCTCGCATAATTCTGCTTCTTTTTCGCCCTTTCCGGAAAGCAATACAAGTTTTTTTAAGCCGGCTTTTAAGGCCTCCGCTGAAAAACCTTTAATGGCTTTTAATGCGCCCGGGACTGCCAAGTCAGGTTGAAAGGTGATGTAAACCATATCCATGCCTGCCAATGATCCCGGCCAGGTTTCGGGATTGTCCCAATCAAATGCCGGATTCTCGCTGCGTGATCCTATTCGGACGTTGTGACCAAGTTTTATTAACCTTTGGGCCACTCTTCGACCTGTTTTTCCTTTTCCTCCAAGGACTAAAATATTTCTTGTTTTCATGATTAGTTGTTTTTGTTGTGAATAAATAGGTTTAAAGGTGTTTAGTTACTTAACTGAATTTTGTACACATGCTATAAGCAGGGATAAAAGAGCAAGAGATGAACAAATTGTTCTGATCATGTTGAGGTTATTCCATTTGCTTTCAAATCCCAGGCGAAACGACTCCATCTCCTGCGGTGTCATGGATCCAATCTGCAAGCCTTCCAATGTGTTGTTCATCGGCACGTTACCCAAGATGGTAATCGCCATGACCCCTAATAGATAAAGAACGGTTGCAGCCAAGATGCACCAAAACTGGATGCCTGCGGGAGCTTGATAATACAAGTAACAGAGCAGCGGCAACAGCAATAAAAGACCAAAAAAGAAAATAAAAAAAGCAGGATTTAGGATGGCTCGGTTCATTGACTGAAAGGCTACTAAATAACTTTCATCAGTTATTTTTGCCAATCCTGGCGTAACAGAAATTGACCATGCATAAAATAATCCGGCTATGAGGCCTGAGGACAATGTTGCGATTATTAGAATAATTGTGTTCATTTTCATTTGCTTTTTAATTTAAAGCAAAGTAACAGCCTATTCAATCTCTGGAATTGAACAAAACCGTCAAAATGAATTGGGAAGTTTTAAAGAGAGATTTGTTTTTGGAATTCGCTGGGTGTTTTCCCAGCGTACCTTTTAAATTCTCTTATGAAGTGGGATTGATCCGCAAAGCCATTATCGTATCCTATCTCTGTTAGATTATAATAATCGGTTTCAGTCATTTGTTTCAGCGAAGAACTGAACTGAATGATTTTTGCAAATTGTTTGGTTGTGACACCAATTTCCTTCAAAAAGTGTCGTTCGAGCGTCCGTTCACCGACGAATAATTTGTTTCTGATCTCTTTTATACTGATCATTCCATTTGAATTGAGAATCAGGTTAATGGCCAGTTGTATTCTCCAGTCAGCACTGATGGACTCATTTTCCAGTAATTCATGAAAATAGTTGGTAAGGATATCCACAATATTACTTGAGTCATCTGTTTGTCTAAGTTTATCCAAGGTAAGCTGAGTATCTACGCCATCCACGAGGATTAGATCAAAGCAATCGTCATTTAATACTTTAGGATCAATACCGAGTAAAATTCTGACTGTAAAAGGATAAAGCCGCATACCAACCAAATGAAATGCTCCTTCGGTACGCAAGGAAATAGGCTCTATTGTTTGCCCGTACAAATAAAAATCAGACAGCTCTATGTTTTTGGGTTGCAGATAAAACGGATTGCTTGATCTGGAATAGATAATTCCGGGAAAGCCATCTGCATAAAAAGGAAACTTATGATCTGTGTTTTCTTTGTCACTTTCTAAGAGATAAATATCCTTAACGAAGGGTTCAAGACTTCTAGGTATAGGAAGTTGTTGCATGCTTCTATTAATTACTGCCAACTCTACTTGCCAAAGCAAGTGGTCTTCCTCTAAGGTAGTGATTTTGAGATTATTTGCTTAGGGTGCAGTTAGGCGTCAGTTAATGCGCTGTTCGCTTGCCGAAATACCCGATCAGGTTTTCACCTAATCTATGTGATTGGCTCTATCTTGGATAGATCCTGTGCATCAATCGGTCAGGTGCTGTGTGAAAAACGCACACTCAAAAATTGATTTTGTCATTTTTTTCTTGGAGCTTCACGCCAGGTCTTTAGACGTTGTCAACATCCTAGAAAAGCAAGCTTTTCAGCCGGTAACACTGTAATACCTGAAAAGTGCCTTTTATTTCCACCACCTGACTGCATCAATTATGAAAACGTTATGGTTTTTACGCCAACATCGTTAATTACGTATTAACGTTCCATCTATGGTGTCGGAGCATCTCGCAGGGTGCTATGCACTATACATATTATGCGCTTTTCAATTATAATATTCATACTTATAGTCAGACACGAGTGTATTATCATTTCCCCAAATTGTTCGTAATACTCGGGAATTTATCCCAGATGAGTCATAGGTATAAATGAATTTCCGTTCAATATTGTGTTGATTGGTAGAATGCGTCTCTGAAATCAGATGTTCTTCACTATCGTACTCATAAATAATGGTCTTGTCAATGCATTCATCACATTTGAAAGACCAAATAGTTTCTTCCTTTATCAGGTTCGAGGCTTTATTGTAAAAGAGTTTTACCTCAGAAATCAATGTGTCTCCCTTATTATAATGTGCGGCATAGACTAATTTATCGGTCTTATCGTATTCTAAGACTGATTTTACTTTGAAACATACATCACAAATACTTATTAATACCCGTTCGCCAGTTACTTGATCAATTGTCGAAGAATAGTAAATCACATATGTACTGTCGTGTTTATGTTTCCTGGTTTCCTTTATACGTCTTGAAAGAGAGTCATATTCATAGTGTGCTGTTTTAATGGCGTTTGTGTCAATATAATAGGCCCATTTTACTAACTCACCTGCCTCATTATATTGATAAATGGCTCTTTCCTCATTCACCGTATACAGACCTTGATGGTTAATGTATTCCGTGAGATCACCCGCTCGGTTATAGAGATTACTTTTTTGTTTCATTGATGCATACTGTGTTCCGTTGCTATCTACTGCGTATTTCCATTCAGTAACAGATTTGATTTTATTCATTAATACAAACTCCTTAGTCAATTCAGGCAATTGGGAATAAACTGRMMRAGAATNSMTWMMRMGMRKYWMRAKYAGTATYKWWTWYCACAGCTGTCCAAAACGTTTATCAAGTTAAGGGATTTWAGATTTRGTCCTGATGTYTGGGACAGATTWTTTCATTTTYMRAAAATCAATCCCCCCATTGAAAYARYACSCCTTGTMYWGTAGYCTCTTGRATAGGTTGAGGCGGRGGTTCAAAAGGTTTGTCCAATARYTTTCTAAGMTCAAACTTGACAAACAGRTTGAGCCTGAGGAAGGCTACCAGGTTAGACATGCACCACTTRTACTTYGCGCATGCTTTGAGRTAYTTGAGTATTAAAATTGTGATCATGGCTGTCCAAACCTGAATGAGTACAGCGTTGGAGGTTGTTCCAAGAAAAGACTTGATTTTCAGCAGYTGYTTGATCTCCTTGAAAAAGACTTCTATCTCCCATCGAGCCTTGTAAAGCTCACCAATGGTGTTTGCTGTCCAAAAGAAMTGRTTKGTGATCAACTCAATGGTTTGTTGGTTCTGCTCATCCCAYACTACAACCCTTCKYAGCTTCTTTGGGTACTTCGCYTGGGTCTTYTCTTSTGATAGTTCAATGTATTCGTCTATKATGATGTGTTGRTGCCGATTATCGGGAAGGGKCTTCTCTTCAAGYCGATTGAATTTTRCCGATGTTTTCAGGCGTACGACAAAATAACTACCGTTGCTGTCCCAATTATAAAGTGTGGGAAAATCAATGTATGCCCGGTCWGCTACSACAACGGCATCTTTAGGCAGRATGATTTGTTTGGCTGGCATCGAATCATGTACTTTTCCTTCAGTCATATGTATATAGACAGGYAGGCAGCCATCRTAATCYAAGAGRGTATGCAATTTAACAGCRCCYTTACGCCTTCGGAATACGGCCCAGTCAAACAATGACAGGCATAAGCTGATGGTGGTGGAATCCAGAAGTAATATCTTGCTTTTTATCCTRAAGCGCGTTTGACGRAAWCCGGAKATGCCGCTAAGYTTCTTAAGCATGCAGAAATAATAATCCCGAAACACTTCCCAATCGCGGTGTATATTCTGGTATGAGAGTGAGGATTTGCAAGGAGCTTTGCTGATGCCAAGATGGTTCAAGTTACCAGAGGCTGACTTTAGACCGTTACAGATATCTCGAAGAGAATTTAGTTTTGAAAATTGACAGAACAACATCGTTACGAGCTGTGTCCAGCTTGTGATGCCCTTGTTGTGCTTGTCTGTTTGATGCTCTCTGACAAGGCGATTGAAACCAGAACGGTCAAGTGTCTGGATTATCTGTCCGAATAGTGTTACATTAGTCATGGTTGAAGGTTTTGAGGGTTAGTAGTTGGATATTTACCCCAAAATAACAATGCCTGCCAAAAGCAGGCATTACTTCAACCAATTTTTAAACGTTTTGGACAGGTGTGATATTTACAGTAGATTTCCTTTAATAGATTGAATCTGGATTTACATAATAATGGTGCAACTAATGCTACTGATCTATTATCCCTGCTTTGAATAAAATATGCCAGTAAAATTAAAATACGGACTAAATTCAAACGGGAGAGTTGTCCACGTGGATGATGTGGCAAATGGTAAACGATGCAATTGTATTTGCCCTGAATGTGAAAATAGCCTAATAGCTCGACATGGAGCCATCAGAGTCAGCCACTTTGCGCATTTGAATGGAAATGTTTGC
>JAESRW010000110.1 GCA_016764395.1 Flavobacteriales bacterium | reverse complement strand
GAACAGTTTCAGGACAACGTCGTGGGCACACAAAACATGCTGATATGTGCCATGGAGAAAGGTGCAAAGCGTTTCATTCACACTTCGTCTATAGGTGCTTATGGAATCCACCATGAACGGATTGACGAGACAACGCCTTCAAATGCAATCAGTGGCCCTATTAACTACAACAGGACCAAGTTTCTCGGAGAAGAAGCTGTAAAGGACGCGGCCAAAGAAGGTTTAAATACAATCATCATCAATCCAGCTCATATTATTGGGCCCTACGATGATCAAAATTGGGCCCAGCTACTAATAACCGTACATGGGAATGAGCTACCAGGTATTCCAAGCGGAAAAGGATCATTTTGCCATGTGGATGACGTGGTGAATGCTCATATTGCGGCTGTAACCAGTGGAAGCGCTGGAGAAAATTATCTACTAGGAGGTGAGGAAGGCAGGTTTATAGATGTCATCAACATATTGGAAGCGCTTTTTGACATGAAAAAATCAACCAGTGTAAGTCCCAACTGGGTGTTGAAACTAGGTTCTGTATTTTTTAGCTTAGGCTCGATATTCACGGGGAAAGAACCGCAAATAACACCGGAAAAATTTGAATTGCTTACAGGGACTATTTGCTGTAATTTTGAGAAGGCGCAAAGGGATTTGGGCTATCAACACAGGCCGCTAAAGGAGTCGTTCACGGATTCCTACAAATGGCTCAAAAAAGAAGGTATTTTATAGCATGGTCAATTCAATATATAAAGAAGGATTATTTGATGGAAAGGTGGCGCTGGTCACCGGAGGAGGAACAGGGATAGGATTGCGCACAGCCAAAGAGCTCTCTCAGCTAGGCGCTCACCTGGTGCTCGCCAGTCGAAAAAAGGACAACCTGGATGCAGCGGTTAAAAACATAGAAGCAGCTGGCGGCAAGGCATTGGCGGTTGAGTGCAATATTCGTGACGATGAAAGCATCTCAAAATGCGTTGAGCAAGTACTCAAAGAAGTTGGAAAGATTGACCTGCTCATCAACAATGCTGGTGGGCAGTTTCCTTCACCGGCTGAAGCCATACGAACAAAAGGGTGGAACGCCGTCATTGAAACGAACTTAACAGGTACTTTCTTCATGACGCAAGAGGTATTTAACCAGAACATGCGGGAGCATGGCGGTGCGGTGGTAAACGTCATTGCCAATATGTGGAATGGGTTTCCTATGCTATCCCACACGGGTGCTGCCAGGGCGGGAGTTGACAATCTAACAAAATCCCTCGCTGTTGAATGGGGAAAGTACGGGGTRCGCATCAATTCCGTGGCACCYGGKCTRATACACTCCAGTGGACTGGATACCTATGAYGACATGTTCAAGGAACACATCTTYAAAGCCGCCAAAAACAACCAAGCGTATAGATTGGGWACRGAAGAAGARGTGGCCGGAGCMATTATYTATTTRCTRTCGCCAGCMGCCGCYTACATCACMGGAGAAACGYTGAARGTRGAYGCYGGTGAATCGCTCTATGCCCCACTCTATCCYCCTATGCARAACGATAAAAATCCAGCATTCCGTGACGATTAAANNTATGGGNKTTGRGCAATTTATGYAWTCAAGAANWWMCCYTKAAKAGATYAWARCGCCYAACSAATGYRGCTGAATCTACTTTACTTGTAATTTCCGAATACACAAGAACAGTGAATTCGTAAATTCGTATAAACTTGTGGTGAGCTGCTTGCCCTGAGCGGGGCCGAAGGGAGCCGAACCATTCGCAATTCGTTGAGCACATAACAGCCTGTAAGCCATATCCTTAACTCAGAACAAAATTAGGTATGCATACCACTTTCAATAAGCGACATATTTTCCTTACTTTGCCTAATCAGAACCACAACCCATTTTTTATCAGGTATCTTCTCTCATTTGCCCTAATCCTTTTCTGCATGAACGCAAATTCTCTGGTTGAAAACCGTGGCTATATTGTAAAAGTGGGTGATAAAGCGCCAGACTTTGAGATGGACCTGATAGACGGTTCCAAAGCCAAACTTTCGGATTATATTGGCAAAGTTGTCATGCTTCAGTTTACAGCCAGCTGGTGTTCTGTGTGCAGAAAGGAAATGCCCATTATTGAAGAAGAGATCTGGAAAACCAATAAGAACAAGGACTTTATTCTCATCGGAATAGACAGGGACGAACCGCTGGGAGTCGTGATTGACTTTGCAAAGAAAATGGGCATCACGTATCCTTTAGCACTCGATCCAGGTGCGGATATCTTCGGGCTCTATGCAGATAAACAATCGGGTATTACTCGAAATGTAATCATTGACAAGAATGGGAAAATTACCTTTCTGACCCGGTTGTATGAGAGAGAAGAGTTCGATGAGATGAAGCAAGCGATCATAAAATTACTAGCAGAATAAACCACTATTCATTGCAATTGGATAGGATACTTTTACAAATGAAATTTGTTTCAATACATAAATTTTCCTCGAGCTGGAAGACAGAAGTCGGAAGACGGAAGTGGGGAGTTGGTAGCACTTCGTCACATATTTGGAGCTTCCGACTTCTGTCTTCCGACTTCTCACTTAATACCATTATAAAAGAGAATCATTTTACAAATAAAGGTCTTGCGTCTAAAGTGCATACTTTTAACTAGCGATTGAGACCTATAAACCCTATTTTAAATTACCAATGCCTGTTTTAAGTAGTAAGATAGACCCAAAATCAGACAAATTCAAAGCCAACAAGGCTTGGATGGACAGCAAGCTCAAAGAGCTCTTTAGGCTTGAAAAGGAAAGCAAGTGGCAGGGAGCAGACAAGCACATCGAACGGGCCAGATCCCAGGGGAAAATGCTCGCCCGGGAACGCATCGATGCCCTCCTGGACAAAGGCTCACCATATCTTGACCTCCTGCCTTTTGCGGGTTTTGGGCGTGAGTCATTTGCGATTGGTGGGACGATGAGCGCTGGGATCGGATTGGTTCGCGGAAATCTCTGCATCGTCATCGCCAATATTGCCACCATCAAAGGTGGATCGATTGACAAGGTCACCTTGGAAAAGGCCATGCGCCTCAATGAGATCGCCTTAGAGAATCGACTTCCAGCCGTTTATTTGGTTGAATCCGCCGGCGCCAATCTAAAAGAACAACAGAATATCTTCAATCTGGGCGGAACCAACTTCCGCGAAATCACACGACGCTCTAAAGAGGGCATACCAACCATATCYGTTGTCTTTGGCAACAGCACTGCGGGTGGCGCCTACATTCCTGGCATGAGTGATTATGTGGTGATGATTAAGAACCAGTCAAAAGTGTTTTTAGCGGGCCCTCCTCTGGTTAAGATGGCCACCGGTGAAGATTCAACGGACGAGGAGCTGGGAGGTGCAGAGATGCACAGCAGAATATCAGGCGTCTCGGACTTTATGGCTAAAGATGAACACGAGGCCATAGAAATTGCGAGGGACCTCATGGCRATGGTTAACAAGGACAAGACCATATCAGCTTATCCTCCCAAGGGAAAACCACCTAAGCTTGACGCCGCTGAAAACATGGGTATCGTTACGGTAGATCACAAACGCCCGTTTGATATGCGGGAAATAATTGCGCGCACCGTCGACGGATCAGATTTCCTGGAATTCAAGGCTGAATATGGCCCTACCCTGGTAACAGGTTACGCGCATATTCACGGATATAGAGTGGGCATTCTCGCGAATAACGGAGTGCTGGTTTCTGAGGCGGCGAATAAAGGAGCACACTTCATTCAACTCTGTAATCGAAGCGATACGCCGTTGATATTTCTGCAGAATATATCCGGTTTTATGGTGGGCAAGAAGTWYGAACAAGGAGGYATTATAAAGGACGGYGCYAAGATGGTCAAYGCGGTATCCAACAGYACGGTACCTGCGCTCACGGTAATGATMGGCAACTCGTAYGGWGCAGGAAACTATGCRATGTGCGGAAGATCYTTTCAACCACGCTTCYTGTTCTCATGGCCCAATTCMAAGATTGCYGTGATGGGTGCYRCSCARCTGGCSGGWGTSATGCARGTGATMCARGTMAAATCAGGMAAAYTWACSATYGARSAAGCYCAAGCYGGTGCTGAAGMACTKRCAAAACAGGTYGAYRAWCARTCYAGCGCTTTTTACGCTTCAGGRCAGTTGTGGGAYGACGGSGTRATCGACCCGGCTAAAACCMGRGAATATCTGGGYATGGGCCTCACTATTATTCACAATACCGAGGTAAAAGGCACCCACGACTTTGGTGTATTTAGAATGTAATTATGATGTATTCTATCGCAGCTTTTGATAATTGGGAAGATCAGATCTTCGCACACCTGGAGGTGGATATTGAAGGCCATATTCTGACGATTACGCTCAATCGGCCAGAAAAGAAAAATGCAATGACGCCGGTGATGATAACCGAAATTGCCTATGCGCTGGCCTATGYCCACCACACACCTAACATTCGTGTTGTGGTCATTCAAGCCAATGGGGATACCTTCTGTTCGGGAGCAGACTTAAAGGCATTTATGGGTAACACATCTGAAACAACTGAGTCAACCATCCCGGATCCTGAGGAGGAGCTACTTATTGGAGAGTTATTTATCGGACTGCACAAGCCAYGTATTGCAAAGGTAACCGGACCCGTTTATGCGGGCGGATTTCTGTTAATTTGTGGATGTACGCACGTAGTAGCAACTGAACAAGCACACTTCAGCCTTCCTGAGGTGAAGAGAGGAATATGGCCCATGCAAGTGATGGCGAGTCTGCTGGAAATCCTTCCTGCAAGAAAGGTGCTGGATCTCTGTATGAGAGCCAATGTCATGTCAGGAGATGAGGCCAAGGAATTCGGACTGGTAACGCATAGTACATCAGCTGATCAAATCGACGAGGTGGTAGCTGAACTCATTGCGCAAATCGTGGCCAATTCACCAAACGCGATTCACCAAGGCCTCAAAGCATACGATGAAATACGCCGGATCGAAAAGAGTGAGAAGCAAGCATATTTAAAAAAGAAGCTCGTTGAAATACTCCAATCTGAGGATGCTGCAGAAGGTATTCAAGCCTTCAAGGAAAAGAGAAAACCGATATGGACCGGCAAATAAAGAATTGATGCGCTTTGCAAAACACATCGGTATAGCGAAAGGTGGTTCCTCACGACAATTTGGAAATCTAAAATTCGAAATGCACAAGGTGTTCACGATTGCAGCTCAGCAAATAATATCTACTTAAGGTGAAAAAACCAATTAAAATAGCAGGAGGTCAAGGATTTTATGGCGACAGTCCAATGGCTGCAATTGCGATTGCCAACTCCCATGCAGCAGATTACATTGTCCATGACGCATTGGCGGAGCTTACCCTGTCCATCCTTCAAAAGGACAAAATGAGAGATCCCAGGCTGGGATATGCACGTGATATTGAATTCATGGCCAAGACTTTATATCCGCTGGCCATTAAAAATGGGATTAAGATTGTGACCAATTCAGGCGGCCTGAATCCGGAAAATGCCGCCAGAAAAGTATCAGAGATACTGACCGCCCAAGGATTAACGGGTGTGAAGATCGCCTCCATCTCCGGGGATAATTTTATCGGCAGACTGGAGGAGGTGCAGGCACAAGGAAATGACCTCGCTCATCTGGATAATGGAGAACCATTTTCTTCGGTAGATTACCTACCCACCCATGCCAATGTTTACATCGGCGCCAGATCCGTGGTTGAAGCCCTGGATAACGGCGCCGATATAATACTGGCCGGTCGAATAGCTGATCCCTGTCTTACACTAGGCGTTCTGGCGCATCATTTTCGATGGGATCTGGAAGCAGATTTAAACAAGCTTGCCGCCGGCATCGCCGTTGGCCATTTACTGGAATGTGGTGGACAGGCTTCCGGTGGAAATGCCTATTCTGAATGGCCCATGGATTATCAACTGAGCAATCTGGGCTATCCGATCGCGGAAGTAGCTGAAGATGGATCTGCCATCTTTACAAAACTGGAGAATCAGGGTGGCAAGATGAGTCGGAATACGTTAAGGGAACAATTGGTATATGAAATTCACGATCCTGCCAATTACCTAACTCCGGATGTCACTGTCGACTTTACGAGCGTGAAAATCAGAGAGATCTCGAAAAACAAGGTCGGCTTTTCGGGGGTGAAGGGCAAACCGCGTCCCCAACAGCTCAAATTGACCATCGGTTTGATGGAAGGATTTCTGAGCGAACAATTCTTTTTCATGTCATGGCCCTACGCCTACAAGAAGGCGGTAAAAATGGTTGAAGCAGTTCGGCAAATTTGGACCGGATTGGGCATTCCACTTGAAAGAATAGAACACAGTTTCATAGGATTGAATGGAATCCACGGTGAAGCAATTCACATTGATGAGCGCCAAGTAGAGGATATCAACGAGATAGGCGTAAGACTATGCATCAAACACCAAGACGCCAAAACGGGCAAACTGGCGATGCAGGCCATCGTATGCTTGGGCCTCAATGGACCTCCAGGAGTTATTAGCAAACCAGGCTGGGGAAAGCCAGCCACTGCGATGCTGAGTCTGTGGCCCACCTTGGTTGATCGGGATTTGATCCAGGAAAAAGTTGATATCATCACATCTTGAGGGATCCACGAATAACGAATGGTTCGGCTCCCTTCGGCCCCGCTCAGGGCAAGCAGCTCACCACAAGTATATACGAATTTGCGATGCGTCATAGAAAAGTCCATAGAGACGACCTTATTCTGCCAGACCTCAGTTATGAAATTGTTGGTTGTGCTTATGATGTTTTCTATACAATTGGAACGGGTCATTTGGAGAAATCTTATCAAAAAGCACTGCGTATTTCCTTCAAGAAGGC
>JAESRW010000276.1 GCA_016764395.1 Flavobacteriales bacterium | reverse complement strand
TCACACTATCCTGGCTCACTGGAGATGAATGGCATCGCCTTCGACCCCATCACAAATAACCTATTTATAACAGGAAAGTTTTGGCCCAAAATTTATCAAGTTACCCTGGAGGAGGACGCTGCACGAGAAGCCAATTCAAAGGTTGATTGAGTGTCACGGTAACATATCCTTTTCAAGCGAATTTGGGAAAGGGTGCAACTTCATATTCAGACAATAGCTAGGCTTCGGCTTACAATAACATTTCAATATGTCAGGATATCGAGCGTCTTTTAACTTGGGAGAAACGCTTAGTTTTCAATCAGTCATGAGATCTAACCGCTAAGTGCGCAAGGGTCTCGCAAGGGACGCTATGAATGATCACTCTGCGTTCACCTTGGCGCTCTTGGCGAAACCTTTGCGCACTTAGCCGTTAAACCGAAAATTCAAATAGTATAGACTTCCCTATGAACAGGGGGGATTTAACAGTAAAAATAAAAATCTACACTCTACAACGCCAATCGCTAATCCCAGAAAGAAGCTATCATCGAACGCCCAATTCCGGGTGCCGTCCTCTCTTTGTTCTGAAAAAGGCTTTCATCTTCTCTATGTCTTCATCCACATTCTCCGACGGATGGATCATCGGTCCGAGACCCACTTCTTTATCGACAAAATCTACAAAAGGAAGTAAAATTGGCACCCCAGCCTTTTTCGCGATGAAGTAAAACCCCTTTTTCCATTCCGGCCGGTACGCCCGAGTTCCTTCGGGTGTGACTCCAAGGTAGAACTTATTGTGCTCTTCAAATGCCTGAACAGCTTGATCAATAACACCTACCGGCTTCGATCGATCGATGGGAATAGCGCCCATGGCTTTCAGAATCGGGCCMGCTGGAAAGAACATAGCTTCCTTTTTGATCAGAAAATTAAATTTAATTCCCCATATTTTAGCCGCACAGATACCCAGTATTCCATCCCAGTTGGAGGTATGTGGGGCTCCTGCAAGCAGGCATTTGTCCAAACCTTTAGGTATCTCACCGGTCACTTTCCATCCAAATATCCAGAGAACAAATTTTATAAAYGATTTCACCTTGTCAAATTGAGGTTAATTAGGTGGGCGAATTTATGCATTATAATAATTATGGGCTACCAGCCCCATCGTATTCTTCAACCTGAATGGCGGAAATATCAAATATCCACTCTCAGCTATTGAGGATGGCATTGAAGCCACAGTATATGTGTAGTTTGTGATACGCCGTATCGGTACCGTTGATTCCGTGATAATCCGCAGCGGTTTGAGGTATGATCTGGACAGTGTTGTTGCCAGGGTGATCAGATCAGTGCCTGTATGGAAGCCAGACCGTCAGGCTGGTAAAGCAATTGAAGACCTTTTTACGCTTCCTGTCAGATTTGTCTTGAAGGATGATATTTCGCTCAATGCTTCAATTCTAAATCCAATTGTACCAGTCCATTTACAACGGCATACATCACCAACCCAGCCATATTCTTTACACCTGTCTTTTCAATCAACCGTTGCCGGTAATTCTCCACGGTACGCGGACTTAATTTCAAACGTTTGGCCATATTTGCCGTAGTCATCTGCTTACAGAGCATTTCAATAATTTGATCTTCACGGACGGAAAAGGTGATGCCAACCGGCTCACTTTTGCTTGTTCTTTGAGTGGACCAGCCCTTATACATGGCTTTTGTCAAATTTTTATTCACATGATAGCCCTGTTCCTCCACGTTCACAATGGCTATTCTTAGCTCATCCGCCGAGGTATTTTTGCTCAAATAACCATGCGCTCCGGCTTTGATCATCTCAATGATAAACCGCCTTTCAATCAACATTGAAATGCCCAGAACCTTGATTTCCGGACGATGTTTTCTAAGATGCTCAGTTGCCTTAATGCCATCCATGATCGGCATCTGCAGGTCCATGAGTACGACTTGAGGTTTTTTGTCTTTGAGTTTAGTGATTAAGTCTTGACCATTGACGGCTTTGAGAATGATCTTGATCCCGGGTACCCCAGTGAGTACGGAGCTTAAACCTTCAAGAAATAATGAATGGTCGTCTACCAGAGCGACCGCAATATCTTTCTTGTTCATCAACTTGTGGATGTTTTAATTTAACGAGAATATGGACCAAAGGTGTAAAATACTTTGAAAACAAAATAGAGTATAAATACCTATACAAAATCGCACGTATTTATAAGTTTCAGGTTAGTCGCGTTTTACATCAATTTTTGGAGTGCATAAATAGTGGTTATCTTTAAACATTTTGATTGTTTAGGAGCGTAGATGTAATTACAACGCAAAGACATTCGCCAAGAGGACCAAAGTTTGGAAGAGGTAGTATCAAATGTCTAATTTCTAATGTCAAATGGCAAATGGCAAATGGCAAATGGCAAATGGCAAAGTTATTCAGCTTCTATATTTTACACTGAAGGTTAAATCCATTTTTTTTCTTTGCTTTGTTCTAATGTCAACTTTGGGAAATATAATATGGTTGGTCTTCGGGGGCCTGTGTATTGCTTTGGAGTATTTAATTGCAAGTGTGCTCTTATTTGTGACGATCATCGGTATTCCCTTCGGCATACAAACACTGAAGCTCGCGGGATTGGCCCTTTGGCCGTTTGGAAAAACCACGCGTAATATTGAAAAGTCATCCGGTTGCCTAACGGTATTCATGAATATTCTTTGGATATTGATAGGAGGCATATGGATCAGCCTGTCTCACCTATTCTTCGCTTTGCTGCTGGCCATTACGATTATCGGAATCCCTTTTGCCAAGCAGCACTTGAAACTTGCGGGCCTGGCCTTAACMCCGTTCGGAAARGAAATTGTGAGCGCTTGAAGAAGGATGGGCAATTCAGAGAATTTYACYTAATCCTAACYAYTCCTTAAGCCGCCGGACTCTTAATCAGCCGACCTTTCAATTGCATTTCAAAAAATGAATGCAAGGGGAAAATCAATCCTGCCAATATTGCGTTAAATCCCAACTTGATGGCTGGGGCACCACTACTATATCGGTCAATATACGGATCCAGTAACACCAGAGAGAACTCGAAGAAAAGGAGAAATGAGAAGAAGATCAGCCCCTCCGCCAATCTTATAGGGATGGAGATTTTGGCCATGCCAAATACACCTGCAAACACCAAGACCAGGAATATAAGTATGCCCGAGTATTGCAAGTTGTCCCTTCTCGATTTAGCAGCAGCCTCCTGTTGGGCCTGGGCTGCTTCATTTCGTTTTTGTTCAGCTACAGCCACTGCAAAATCGTGTTGGGCCTCTAGTTTTCCGATGTCTTTGCTTTTTTCTTCGTTGAACAAGCTGTCTTTAACCACGGAATATTGTCTGAAATGTACCAAAGCCAGGTCATATCGCTGGGTCCGTTCATAAAGCTCACTCAGTTCCAGATGCCACACTTTCACAGACGTCAAGAGACCAATACTATCTGCTACCGTCAGTGCTTCTTGCAGATGTTGTTCGGCATCCAGGTATAGCGCCTTTTGTATTTTTGCCTCGCCTACGCTCGATTCTGCCTGTCTACGGTACACCCTACCGAGACTGCCAAGTTCTCTTTGAATACCCGTTAAAGAACCTATTTCTTTGGCGATCAACAAAGCCTCTTTGTAGTGTTTCAAGGACCTGGCATACAAGGAGTCGCTCCCTACAGTATCTTGGCTTGACTGAACACCTTCCGCCTGATCAAAATAAACGTCTCCAATATTGGCATCAGCAGACTGCTGAGCTTGTCTGATTCCCAGTTCAATGGCTATGTTAAGCGCTTCAAAGTGGCATTTTAAGGCTTTGGAGTAATCTTCCTGAATATTGTAAATAGCGCCAATATTGCCAAGATGTCCTATTATACTCCTTCTCTTGCCCAATTCTCGGTCAATTTCTAACGCTTTAAAGTGGTACTTCAAAGCACTCATGTAGTCACCCTGACCGTTATAAATATTCCCAATGTTACCATTTACAATAGCAATCCTCATTTTTTCTCCGAGATCTTCATATACCTCCAATGCCGCAAAGCAGTTTTTCAGCGCTTTGGGGAAGTCGCCTTGCTCTGCGTATACCGAACCGATATTTCCAAGCACCTGTGCAACATCATATCGACTCCCCGATTGTTTCATCATCTCCAATGACAAATTGAAGTACTTCAAAGCATTGGCAAAATCTCCTTGAGTCCTGTAAAGATTGCCAATATTACCCATATCTTGGGCTGCGGATTTTGAGAGCTGGAGTTCCTTATCTATTTCCAACGCCGCAAAGTAGTGCTCCAGGGCTTTAGGGTAGTCGCCCTGGTAGAGGTAGACGCTCGCAATGTTGCTGAGGGATATCGCTACCCCTCTGCGATCTTTCAACTGTTTTCTTAATGAGAGTGCCTTTGCATGATAGGATAAGGATACCGGATAATCGGCTAATATCCAATAAAACACTGCAAGGTTGTTATTGGCGGTAGCTACACGCTTCTTGAGCGCGTGCTCCATTGAAGAGGATTGCTCCTCCGACTCTTTGCCCTCCAGAACAGACAGTAGAGATAACGCTTCTTGTCCCAGGATAATAGCGGTATCCGGATTTACGAACTTAAGTTCCCAACTAAGACTGAGCAGAAGTTTAACGCGGGTGGTGTCATCCCAGCTTCCCTCTTGGGTAGGCTGGTTTTCTTCAAGAAGCACAGTTAAAGAATCGATGAGCTGTTGGTCCTGCGCCTGAAGGGAGTAAGAGAACAGAAGGATGACCAATGCAAATAAGCAGCTCATTTTCATGTGTTTGTGGGTGATTTAAGAGGATTCGTCAAATGTAGGAATTGATTTAGGCTTTAGTTTACAATAACGTTGCAATACTTCATGATATAGAGCGCGTTCTGATTTGGCATAAACACTTAGTATTCAATAAGTCATATGATCTAACCGCTCCGCGTGTCGCTGAAGCTTTAGCGGAGGCACAAAGGTCGCAAGGGTTTCGCAAGGGTCGCCATGAATGATTACTCTCCTTTTACCTTGGCGGTCTTGGCGAAACCCTTGCGCACCTAGTCGCCACGCTCCATAGCTTTTGGTGACGGAGCGCGGTTAAACCGAAAATTCAGATAGTGTAGAATTTCGATGAACAGGAGGGATTTGACAATAAATATAAAACGCTACAATTTACAACGCCATGTTAAACTAAAGCCTTGATTTATTCTAATTGTATTCCTGGGACGAACAATTTATAACACCGAAATCACTGTCACTGATCAACCGCAATGAGTGGCACTGTCCGCTCCGAAACAGCTTCTACAAGCACAATAAACTGCGACTTTAACGCACTTTATCACTTCTCAATTATTAGGTGGCGCTTTTATTCATCTTCCTCCTTAAACTGGTTCAGCAAATTGTATTTTACCCGTTTTATTTTCCATCTTTCCCGGGCATATTGCCGCATATCTGTAATCGTATCTTTCTCATCTACTATTTCAAATCCAACAAGTGTTTCAATAATATCTTCCATCGTGGCTATCCCGTCCACCCCGCCATACTCATCGACAATCAGAGCTATGTGTTCTTTTTTCTCCAAAAGCATTTCCCATACGCTGAATAAAGGATTTGTGTTGGGCACGATTACAATATCCCGTCTTATATCTTTAAGTTTAAAACCTACTTGGTCCTCTGCCAGTTTCTCGAAAACAGTTTGCCGAAAAACATACCCAGTTATTTTTTCAGGATTCTCTGAATAAATGGGTATCCGTGAAAAATGCAAGAACTCTTTGTTTTTAAGAAAGTCTTTTAAAGTCATATTCTCATCTGCAACCGCAACAACAACTCTTGGCGTCATTATTTCCGACACGCGAATGCCCTTTAGTCGAATTACATTTTGGATGATTTTATTCTCTTTTTCGCCAAAAATCCCTTCTTCAGCACCAATGTTTGCCAATGCTGAAAGCTCTTCCTTGCTTACCGTTGGTTCATCTTGTTTCTTTGATAAAAGTCTTGTTATATACGGAAATATGATGACCAAAGGATAGGTAATATAAATCGTGATTCGAATGGCGTGCCCCGAAAGCATGGCCAATTCTCTCCAATACCTTGCGCCAAGGCTTTTCGGGATTATTTCAGATAAAACGAGGATCAAAAAGGTAAGGGTGGCTGATACAACTCCAAAATAAACCTCCCCAAAAACTTTGGTTGCTTGCGCTCCAACACCCGCTGCTCCAACGGTATGTGCAATCGTATTTAAGGATAGTATGGCGGACAAAGGCCTATCAATATTCTGCTTTAGATCAATAAATATTTTCGCAGCACTACTTCCACTTTCTTCTTTTACTCTTAAGTAAGACAGTGTGGTAGAAAGTAGAACTGCTTCCATTATCGAACAGATAAATGAAATGCTTAAAGCAAGAAATAAATAGAGAAACAGGGGCGTCATTATTATTTTCTAAGTTCTAATTATGCTGTCATGAATGTGGCTGGTTTGTTCTTGTAATGCCACCTATCGTGAGCTGGGGAATTAAGCCTTGCTAAGATATTGAAAATGAGCAATAATTCCAGCTATTCGATACCGATAAATGGAAGGTAATGTTGGACAGGATGGGTTAGATGAGTTGCTGTTTTGCTCTGCAAGGCTTCAAACTAAAGCATGGTCAAATACCTTTTGAGATTTAAGCTACAATTTTACGTTGAAGAACGCAGGCGATGTCATATCAAAGGCATCCAACACTTTCACATTTCCCGACGGGAAGCTTCAAAGCCAATTTGCTCCGTAAGAGGTTAGCACCCGGGAATGGCAGCAAGCAATACGTCAGCGTCCTAATAGACACGAGCATAACGGACCACCTTCACGAATAGCCTTTGCTGGGTTTCTTTGTCCATGT
>JAESRW010000275.1 GCA_016764395.1 Flavobacteriales bacterium | reverse complement strand
GTAAGCCGCCTTCGGTGGACCTACCACCATCTCATATACAGCATGTTAAAGAACTTTACTTAATTTGTCCACTCTTTAACTTCGTGGCACACCTACGCTTAACTGGGGTGTATACTGTCTGAAGGTGAGAAGGTAAAGATAAAATATGTTGGTACCATTCCATCGAATCTGGTTCAAGCAGCCATTGATCTTTGATACCTTTTACTGCCTCAGAATAATTCTCCTGTATTACTTCTTCAATCATTATTTTGCGAATCCCTTCAGGTAAAAGAGCTTATTCAAATGTATTATTTCTTGTAGCAGATCCAAGATGCACTACAAATTCACTCAAGCTGTTAGGACGCTCCGCCACGTCAATCTACATATCTTGAAATTTCTTTATCATAAAGTTTTATACCATCAGTACATTTAAACTCCATCCAGCCAAAGCATCCTACTGTAGAACCACTATAGAAGTTCAAAACGATATTGCTATTTCTGTAAACTATACTTGAGATCGAAATTTCCACGCTTTTATTAGGATCATGAGCATAACCTCTAAATACTTCAAAGGTATTATTGTCTGACTGATATCTCCAATCAGGGAGTGCGAATTTATTTTTATCCAGTGACACCTGAATGCTATCCTTTGAAGAATACAGACACCCTTCTTCCATCACGCACTCTAAAAGGTTTTCTATTACATGGACCAATTCACAGCTATCCATTTGGGCCAGCAGTTGCTCATTCCAAAGAATCATGATAATATAAAGTGCTAATTTTTTCATTCCTCTCCGCTAGGCATGTTGCTGTTCGTTCCTAACCATACTATGGCGATGTCGCATTAATCTGCTTATGTTCATTTTGTGGCATCTCAGATTGCCAAGCCTCCTTTCTCCGCTGACTAAGCTACACTACAAAACCCTGAAAACCTACAGAATAGCTTCCACTAATCAAATCAAGACCCCTATTATAATGCCATACCATAATTACCGGGTGCTCTCAATTCCATTCATCACCAGAGAAGAGGATAGCTTATTTACATTGCTTTGTCATGACCCTACCTTACACTTCCAAAATTAAATTTGCCTTTCGGGAACTAAAGACAAAAACCAACGTAGTATACTAGCATTCTGATCATTACGCATGAGCATCTCGATATTTTTGAGGTTTTCATTTTCACCGCCACATGAATTTCATCAAGTACAGGATTATTTCGGGCATCTGTTTAACCACGCTTACCTGCTTTCTCACCGGGACAATCGCAGTAGCCCAATCGCCGGTAGCTGACTTCACCTCCGACATTACCAGCGGTTGTTTTCCGATTACCGTGAACTTCACCGATATCTCCACCAATACGCCTACTTCGTGGGCTTGGGATTTTGGCAATGGTAACACATCAACGTTACAAAACCCCTCAGCAGTTTATCAGCTACCAGGATCGTATACGGTCACCCTTATTGCCTGCAATGGAAGTGGGTGTGACACCATTACAAATATCAATTACATCACAGCATTCAATTACCCTATTGCAGACTTTTCCGTAGTGAATACTTTCGGCTGCACCCCGATGACCACTTCATTTATAGACCTCTCTATTCCCGTCTCTTCATCCATTGTGTCGTGGTTTTGGGATTTTGGGGATGGCTTTTCTTCGACCAATCAAAACCCTATTCACACCTATACCACTCCGGGGATTTTTGATGTAAGCATCAGCATTACAGATAATCTTGGGTGCAATGACAGCAAGTCCATAAGCAACTTAATTACCGTCTCAACTCCACCCGCGCTCTCCTTTACGGTAGATAATTCCTATTCCTGCGTCGCTCCGCTGAATGTTAACTTCACAAACACCTCAACCCAGGGCACCTATCCCGTGGTTTCATGGTTCTGGAATTTTGGGGATGGCTCCTTCTCCACCAATCCAAACCCATCTCACACTTATACGACCAGTGGTTCCTATACCATCTCTCTAACCGCGACGGATAATATTGGATGTCAGATCACTTTCGTGGATTCCAATGCCATTGTGATCGGTACGGATTCTGCCACTTTCACCTCCTCAATCGTCAGAACCTGCTCTGAACTTCAGGTCTCATTTTTCGGGACGTCCAACCCGAACATCACCAATTGGTCGTGGAATTTTGGAGATGGCTCCCCTACTCAATCAGGACAAAATATCAGCCATAATTTCGCCTCATCCGGCACCTTTACCACAACACTGACTACAACGAATATCGCTGGCTGTACGGATACATCAAGTCAGGTATTCACGTATCAGAAAACCACCGGTAATTTTATAGTCGACACGACCTATGCCTGCTCCGCACCTTTTCCAGTGACGTTCTCCGGAAGCGCAGTTGGAAATCCTCCTTTTACATGGCAATGGGATTTCACCTATGTTCCCAGCTCTGGTTTCAACACCCAATCCACGGCGCAAAATCCGACTTACAATTACAATTTTGAGGGCACTTTTGATGTGATGATGATTGTAACTGATGTATACGGGTGTACGCATTCAACCAGATTAAAAAGTATGGGAGATTCAATTTGGGTTCGCTATCCCGATGCAAACTTTTTCAGATCTCCCTGGCAAGGGTGCATCCCGCTAACGGCTGGGTTCTCCGATTTAAGTAACCCTCGCATGGGTAGTATTGCCACCTGGTCCTGGGATTTTGACGACCCATTCTCTGGAACCAATAACTTCTCCTCTCTTCAAAACCCTTCTCACACGTATGCTGCTATAGGATATTACTATCCTACGCTGACGATCACCAACTCGCTTGGCTGTACTGATGATTCTACGGACGTAGTAAGATCTGGTGATCCAAGATTGGCGGATTCCATTGTTGTTCCAGTGGACACGGCCTGTCATGGAGAACCGGTGACGCTAACCGCCTTTTCAAGTGATACGGTTATTAATGGAGGAGCTTGGGATTTCGGAGATGGTTATTCAGGAATCGGCTGGCCATCGGCCACGCATGAGTTTCAGGATACAGGAATGCTTATTATAGAATTCATCCCTATGTTCAACGGCTGTCTGGGGAACGTTCCCATTTACGACTCGATTTACATCCTCCCACCAAAGCCCATATTCTCAGTCACCCCAAGTTTTTCATGTGTACCTCCTGTAACCGTAACTTTTACAAACAGCTCCTGGGAAGCTGATAGCTCTTCCTGGAATTTTGGTGATGGTACTCCTTTAAGCACTACCGTAAATCCGGTGCATACGTATACAACACCTGGCAGTCACATGGCAACTTTGATCGTGACCAATGACAATGGTTGTCTTGATGAACAATGGATGTATATTGATATTCCGCAGCCAACAGCAGTTTTCTCCGCTGGGCCAACCGTTGGATGTGTCCCACTTACGGTCAATTTCTCGGAGTCGGCTTTCACCTATGTAACAGGAATATCTTCTTATATTACAAATTGGGCCTGGGATTTTGGAGATGCAGGTACTTCGACGCTAAGAAATCCTTCTCATACTTATACCTCTGCTGGTGTTTTTACTGTGTCGCTTACAGTGACAGACAACAATGGTTGTCAGCATACGCTTACCAAGACCAATGAAATAGAGACGAGTTCCAGTTTTGCTGACTACAGCGCTTCCCCTACCACGGGTTGTGAAGGGCTCACAGTTAACTTCACAGACTTGTCATTTCAAGATGCCCCAATTACTTCCTGGAGCTGGAATTTTGGGGATGGCTCTCCATCAGATCCGTCACCGAGCCCTTCTCATACTTATACGTCATCTGGAACTTATGATGTGGCCCTCACTATAACGGATGCAATCGGGTGCGTGAGTACGATGAATGTAACCTCCCAGGTTGACATTACCAAGCCCAGTCCTACCTTCACGTACGACCCTAAAATATGCATCTTTGAATCCGCGAGTTATGTCAACACAACTTCAGGGTCCGGAATCTCCTTTTTCTGGAATTTTGATGACGGAACCACAACGACCACCCAGAATCCTACCCATACCTATTCGACTGCCGGTACCTACGGGGTAACTTTAACCGCCACAGATGCGAATGGCTGCCAGGATAGTACGACCAGTACTGTTCAAGTGATAGGTTTGCCGGTAGTTGACTTTTCTGTGGATAGTTTTTTTGCCATTTGCCCACCGCTGATTGTTCAGTTCAACGACCTTTCAACAAGCGCCGGAGATTCCATTGTTAGCTGGCTATGGAGTTTTGGAGATAGCAGTTCTACAACAGCCCCGGGGCCTGTCCATACCTTTACCTATCCCAGTGATTTTGACATACAACTTACCGTGGTTAATTCCACWGGYTGCACCGACTCTACCCTCAAACCTGACTTTATTACCGTTGCGGGGCCCACTGGAGAATTCTTCTTCACACCAGATGCGGGTTGCGTGCCGCTTATGGTTTCATTCACTTCCACGACAGATAATGTGGACGTATTTGAATGGGATTTTGGAAATGGTATAGTCAATACCGTGTCTGGTGGAAATATTACCCATACCTATTTACAGCCGGGATATCCGATTCCTCAATTATCCATCACCGATTCCCTGGGCTGTAAGCTYTCCGCCGATCCACCCRATCCTTCATTTCTCACCATTGGAGAGGTAGTCCCWGATTTTCTGCTCTYYCCTGACACCCTGTACACCCCTTTCTGTCCTGCAGACACCATTTTTTTCACAGACTCTTCTTACTCACTCAATGATTCTGCTATCATCGATGCCTGGCTTTGGGATTTCGGGGATGGTTTCGGCAGCACTGCACAGAACCCTGCACACGTTTATTCCAGCATTGGAACCTATACGGTTTCGTTAACCGCTTATTCTGATATCGGGTGTTCTAACACGCTATCCAAAAACGTGGTTGTAATTCTAAATGACACGCTTGTGCTGAAGGCAACTATATTAAGCGCTACACCCGCTTCTTGTTTTGGCGGCAGTGACGGGCAGGCAACCGCAGACGGATTGAGCGGCACACCCCCCTACTCTTTTGCCTGGGGAGCACCGGCTGGAAGTCAAACAACTGCCACAGCAATCGGACTCCTTGCCGGCACTTATTTCGTGACGGTAACCGATGCCAATGGCTGTACCGATACCACATCGGTAATTATCGGTGAACCGCCGGAACCAAGTGTGGTGATCAATAACATCACCGATGCTTCCTGCTTTGGCTTTTCCGATGGAAGTGCTGATGTTTCAGGATCGGGTGGCACTCCGCCGTATGGATATCTATGGGATGCGGCAGCGGGAAATCAATCTACTTCTGTTGCAACCGGTCTTGGTGCAGGCGTTTATATGGTAACAATTACAGATATCAATAGTTGTGCGTTTAGTGACTCTGTAACCGTGACAGAGCCTACAGAGCTGACCCTATCCATAGACAGCACCGATGTACTGTGCAATGGAGCCAACGACGGAACGGCCACTGCTAATGTAAGTGGAGGTACCGCATCCTATTCCTATCTCTGGGGAGCTTCCTCCGGAAATCAGTCAACACCAAATGCGATTGGACTGGCACCAGGAATTCATTCGATTATGGTAACAGACTTAAATGGATGTATCGATAGTGGGTCGGTATCGATAAGTGAGCCGCCTGTATTAGCTGTAACTATTGACAGCATCTCTGATGCTGCTTGTAATGGATTCACCAATGGAACCATGGCTGCGTCTGGATCTGGAGGGACGGCCCCCTATTTATATCTATGGGATATTGCGGCTGCTAATCAAATAACACCGGTTGCGATCGGGTTAGGCGCAGGTACTTACACAGTTACGGTGACTGATACCAATAATTGTGTTGCCACTAGCACGGGTACGGTCAATGAGCCAACGGCCATAATCATTTCTATCACCACCACAGACGTGCTCTGCAACGGGGGCAGCACAGGGACCGCTAACGCAAGTGCAAGTGGTGGGGTTCCATCCTATGTATATCTGTGGGGCGCTTCGGCGGGCGGCCAAACAACGGCCAATGCTATTTCACTCATTGCCGGATTGCATGACGTTGTGGTAACGGACACAACTGGCTGCATTGAATCATCAACGGTAACGGTTAATGAACCATCCCCGATGGGATTTACTATTGACAGCATAACTGATGTTTCCTGTTTCGGATTTTCAGATGGCAGCATTGCCGTATCAGGCTTAGGAGGCTGGACTCCCTACTCCTATCAATGGGGTGCCGGTACCGGCAACCAGACAACAGCCGTTGCTGGAAATCTTGTTATGGGTGATTATATATTCACCGTAACGGATTCCAATAACTGTTCAATAACAGACTCCGCAACAGTGACGGAACCCATAGCAATTACGCTTACACTAAGTTCTACCGATGTGCTGTGCAATGCAGGTAATGATGGAACGGCAACGATTCTAGCAAGTGGGGGAACTGGCATTTATAGCTATTTATGGAGCACTACGCCAACACAAACTTCTGATGTGGCTACTGCACTACCAGCCGGCACCTGGACCATTGCTGTTACAGATGCCAATGGCTGCATTGTGGATACGCAGGCCATTGTGCTAGAACCACCTCCTTTAATTGCCACCGGTATTGAAGTCAATTCCAATTTATGCTTTGGTGGCGACGCGGGCGAACTGGATGTGGGTGTTACGGGTGGTATAGGGACCTACTCCTATGCATGGACTCCTGGAAGCCAAACTACACCGTTGATCGGCAATCTAACGGCTGGTGAGTATATTGTTGTTGTTACCGATTCCAATAATTGCCAGGCGGCGGATACCATGAATATTATCCAATTGACACCTTTGGATATTGTGATCACGGATGATTCAGTTTGCGCCGATGCTGTGTATGTACTTGAAGCCCAAACTACGGGAAGTGCGCCTCCGTATTCCTATAC
>JAESRW010000109.1 GCA_016764395.1 Flavobacteriales bacterium | reverse complement strand
TGTATTGGTTCGTATGTTCCTTTTGGGTGCCCAGTAAGTATTATTTCCCTGGGTAATTGATTCCAGGTTGCTTTTAGTAAGTTGAAAATCCGGGAATAACGCCAACGCTTTGTTAAAACTTATCCGGGCCACTTCAATTTCATTAAAAAGCGTCGCAAAAAACCTAATAATCAATAAAAGCCGCAAATAAATCATGTGGACTTTTATATGGACCTATCAGGAAAATAGTTGAAATCATATCAATGCGGTGTTGGATTCCCTGCTTCATTGCACCCGATATTGGGTGTCATTTACAGATTTGGGAAATGACTATTGCGAAGATTTCAGACCACATACACTAGGCAATGCTGGAAATAGTATTGTCGCTCGTAATGGTCTAAAAACATGAGGTTGCCCCCGGAACTGGAGTGACAAAATAGGTAGCAACGGCAGTATATTTAGGGCGTGGTATTGCTAATGATAAAACAGGATGTGGTAGGAGCAACCGAGCATTCCAGATTACAAGAAGTGTTTTCAAATCGATCGTTGATGAAAACTTGAGAACATCAATCAGTAGTATTGAAAATCATCACACCATTGTCTCGGGTTAAGATGGCCTGACGATTAGTGGTTGTCATGGTGGGAATGATCATTCCCTTTAGCGTATCTACCATGTGCAAAATAGCCGAAGCATCAGGAATGGTGATTCATTTACTTACCCGTGCGTTAAAAGAGGTAAACAGTATCCGAGAAACGATACAAGTCAATGACAAAAATACAAAACCAGATCTGGGAGCTGATGTTACCGGATTTCTTGACACGCTTGGGCATCTCGCCCTCATTTGACTAAGTTATATCTAAATTAAATTCAGTTTCATCCAAATAGTTATCGAACCAACTCCAAAACACGATCACTTTTTGAGACTTCACGAAGTGCATTCACATTTTGCTTTGTTTGCTCCACTTTCGCCATATAAAAAACCCTGAGCATAACACCCAAGGTTTCCATGTCTGATTGCATTGACTATTTCACCGCTGAATCACCACCTGTCGTGAAGATACTGCAGATCCGTCGTCCAAACGCACGATATAATTTCCATTGGGCAGGAAGTCCAGATCGAGCTGATGTTCTGTCCTATTAACAGATATCCTATCTGCAAAAACGGTTTGTCCAAGTTTATTCATGACCTGAATCTCTACCTTGACCGGTTTGGCTTCTTCTAATTCAATGAACAGCTCTCCATCACTTGGATTGGGAAACAATCCCCAGTCGACTGGCTTCTCAGCTGGCTCTACTATTGGTTTAGCGTCTATATAAGTTGATACCGTACGTGAATTTAACACCCAGTCATTTCCTATCGGATCCCATGTAAAATGCTCATTCTGGATAGAGACGTTATGGTCATTGTACTTATAAGTTGACATGTATGAGGGCGTCCATTCCTGACAAAGTACCAACCAGTTTGAGTTTACTTGCTTAACTGTAAAACCGAGTGCATTCATCTGACTTACCGACCGGGAGGTATTGTACCAGGTATCCGAACGGCTGTGGTAACCCTGATAGGTCATGGTGCTGACCGTACTATCATCGTTGTAGACCATGTCGTGCTTGCTTTTCGGATAGTAATAACTCAAGTCCCCGTCATACACCGCTTCGTCGGCGTAGTCAGCCTCATCATAGGGAGGTTGTTCTACCCAATCATTCTGTTCTACGCCCCAATTAAATATCTTGAATTCCTGACTTTCTCCAGCTCCATAGGTGTATTCATACTTATAAGAATATACCATTTCCCCAGAGTTAAAGTCCCGGTATCTGTAGCTCATAGACGCTACCTTTCCGTCAGCATTGTATTCATAGGCTGTGACACCCTGAATATACATCTCCTTAGAATTATAGTCGCGCTGTTTGGAGATTATGGAAAGGGGCTGTCCATCACTGGTATATGTGTACGAAGTCATGCTATTGAGATACCGGCCTTTTTGCCCGCTCATCCAGACTGCGATTTCTTCCAGCAGATTCTTATCTGTGTACTGATACACTTGTTCGGTAATGGTAACCGGACCCGTCATAGGTTCTCCATCTTCACCAACGCTACTGTACATGTGGTTGTTATAAGTCTCGGATTTTACGAGAGACAAGAGTTGTTGTGCCTGCACTTCCTGGATGGTTGCTAAATTGATTGTGAGGGCTGATACGATAAATATGGGGAGGCCCATTGCATAGTGTTTTGTTTTCATTTTAGGATGATTTTGTTAACGGTATAATGAGCAGGGCAGCATTGGCTACATCAATAACGCGTTCACCTGGCTCTTATTTCTCTTACTGGATGCTCACCGGATAAGAATTTCATAACAATTAGCCACTTTTATTTTTTAAATGCGTATCCAGCAATAATTCGCTAGATACAGCATCTAAAATCATGGCAACATATTAACCACGGAGGGCACTAAGAAGGCGCAAAGAGCACAGAGGTTTGCAAAATTGAATCACTCTTGGTGAACGCTGTGCAATCGTGCACCTCTAGCTTTAATATGAATCAGAAGTGTTAAATAGCGGAAGACTGGAAGATGCTTATGCATGTGACATCGATCATGGACCCCACGTGGAGATTGACTCAGAAAAGCCCCAATCCATTTCCTTGGTAAATGTATTGGCGCGGAGATTCAGACTATGCGCAATATTCGTTCTAAGCAATCCATACCCATGTAGGGAAAAAGGCGTTGCAACTGCATAAGAAGGCAGACGAAGAAGGGGTGAATATTCCTTAATTAAGAACAGAGATAAGAAGATTCCCTTGTTGAACGCATAAACTATTTACATGCTAAAACAACGTTCTTGACTTTGCACGTATCAACGGACTGGGATTGACAAACGTCAAACTTATTTCCAGTCCTCCCTGGCCATTGGTGGCCAAGTTTAGATCAGACGTATTGACATCATAGCTTACCCCCAATTTAAAATGGGTGATTTCCAGGACGAATTCTGGAATGAAGGCATCTCCAATTCGAAAATATCCACCAAGCGAAACCGCCATTTCCTGCTCCATACTTTTCGCCAATCCACCCTCTTTGATTTTATATCGAAGCAGGGTTCCTATATTCAGCTCTTGGGAAGGCCCTTGATTTAAGAATAAGAATGAGGGCATCAACGCAAGTGGAGTACCCTTTAAACCAATAAAAGCATCCCCATGAACACTCATTTTAGCATATAGACGATCATTGATTAAATCGGTAAACTCCTGCAGCGGGCGGTTTATATGATACAGCGCAATACCCACCCTTGCTTTGAATTGATCATCGGCAAAGGCTTCAGTGATGTTCTTGGTGAATTGCCAGGAAAGACCGCCGGTGAAGTCACCGTACGAGCGTGGCTCAAAGCTATTGGTTTCTCCTGTTGCCAAATTGCCATTAAATCCACCTCCAACAAACTGATTATCCGTTCGTGCATCCGTTAAATTCACAGCATTCTGAACAAATCCACCCTGGAGGCCCGCGGACAATTTGTGGTTATCACTGAGCGCGATCGTACTTGCTAATGACAATTGTACCTGGGTACTGCTCAAATTTAATGCCCCAGCTTGATCTCTAAAAACAAATAGCCCACCCCCGAGTTTAGCCTTATCCCATTTCTCTTTCAACAACAGAAAATCATATGACAGTGCAAATGTTTTATAGGGTGCACCAAACGCCTTCCACTGATCTTTGTAATTCAGCACCACTCTGTGTGTACCACCAAAAGTTCCAGTGAGCGCAGGGTTCAAATTCAAAGGCGCCAGATCAAATTGTGAAAAGTGRATRTCTTGYGARAAKCCTGTATGAGCWACTRYAAGAYTTAACGCRATAACGATTATTCTAATGCTCTTCATAGTTTARCGTATTAAMGTGAWATTGCCTTTYTCATCKATTWCYTTCCCACTTAARAATGCACCCTTTAAWAYRTATACAAAYACRGCKGTATTCATRGGYTYAYTMTTAAARSTACCATCCCATCCYACATCGACWGGGTAMGTTCCCTCYTTGGCCCATATCTGAGATTTATCACCTTCATAAACTTTTTCACCCCAACGATCATATACCACCAAATCCAGGAAATCGATACCGGAACCTCTTACATACAATATATCATTGTTTTGATCCCCATTGGGTGAGAACAGATTGGGTATAAAAGCTTCCTCCTTACCGATTGCGCTGATCACAAAAGTGGCAGTATCCGAACATCCATTTGCCGAAGTCGCAATCAACATGACCTGAAATAATCCATCATCTACATAGAGGTGAATTGGATTTTGGTTGGTTGATTCAATGTTGAACTGCACTGAATCATATGAAAAATCCCAGGTCCATGAAACTGCGCCTATGCTTGTATCCGTGAAGGCAACATCCAGGGGAATATTTCCGCTGCTAATATCCACATCAAAACCCGCAATGATGCTTCCAGAGAAAATCGTGACGATGATCGAGCTAGGTGCACTTGAACAACCGTTACTACCGGTGACTAGCACATTGTAAGAAGTGGTGGTGGTCGGCGAAACAACAATAGACGAAGTAATYTCTCCAGTGCTCCACAGATACGTGCCTCCACCAGTCGCTGAAAGCGTAACTGGGTCACCCAAACAAATAGAGTCCTGAGAAGCGGTTAACCCAACTACTGGCCCCGTATTAAAAGTGACCATCACTGTATCAGATAAACTTTCACAGATACCATTGGTTTCTGTCACGTAGAAGGTGTCAGTTGTTGCCACTCCAGAAGCGAAGGGGGAACCTGTTCCAATTGAATCTGTAAGTGCTGCATCTGAGTACCAAGTCAATACGCCACCAGAGCCTATCGCGATCAAGTCYGAAACAGGATCGCCKACACAGTATGYGGTATCRTTTCCTGCAACTGGAGCAGACGGCGCTATCACCTCTGGCACGAAGAAGACCTCTGAACCAGAACAGCCATTGTTATCCGTAACGGTAAAATTGTAGAAATCTGTTGGTACGTTGCTTAAATCCAGGGACGTACCCATTACCACATTTAATGTGTTTATCCATTCAAATGTCAAWGGAGCWATCCCAACCACCGTTAACCCCAAAATCGAACCGTCGCTGTTTCCACAATTACTGGGGTTGATAATCACTAACGAGCTGTCGATTACAGGTAAAGCATTCACCGTTACCGTCGCTATGTTAGAGGTATCTATGCAGCCTGTGCCATTGGATACGATCACCTGATAACCCCCAGCTATAGAAACGACAATTGTTTGCGTAGTATCGCCCATGCTGCCGCCATTCAATAACCATAGGTATGTAGTCGCTGTATCTGACACCAGGGCGATGCTATCTCCAGCACAAAAAGATCCCGGTGTAACGATATTCGCATTTGGCGAGGCATTCACTGCAATATCTTCTGTATCAGTTGCTCCACAGGTCCCCGATAAAGTATAGGTTATGGTCCATGTTCCAATACCTGCAACTGACGGGTCAAAAGTGCCATTGACTCCATCAGTGATGCCCGTTCCGGTCCAGGTGCCACCAGGGCTAACCGCAGAGAGGTTTAGCGGCAAATCGCTGGTACAAAAAGGCCCAGCAGCAGCAATTGTAGCATCTGCTGCTGCATTAACGGTGATCACCTCAGTATCGATGGCACCACAAGCTCCGGAAAGCGTGTAGGTAATCGTCCATGTTCCTGCCCCTGCAACCGTAGGATCAAAAGTACCACTAGCACTGTTTGTAATTCCAGTTCCAGTCCATACCCCGCCTGCAGTGGCAGCTGAAAGGGTCAAGCTTGGATCATTGGCACAAAAAGGCCCAGCTGCAGCGATTGTGGCATCAGGAGCAGACGTTACGGTAATACTTTGGGTAATCGTATCACCGCAATTGGCTGTAACAGCATAGGATATTGGCCAGGTACCAACACCCGCGACTGATGGATCAAATATACCAGTTGTGGTATTGGTAATTCCCGTACCACTCCATGTTCCACCTGTATCGCCTGTAATCATGCTGCCTAAGTTGACGGTGCCAGAGCTGAGACAGACCGGACTTGGATTGGTCCATGCTGCGCTCGCAACTCCAGTTGTTACCACAATGGTGTCTGTTGTTGAACAAGGTGTACTCACTCCCGTTTCTACGTAATAGGTACCCGCTGACGAGACCGTAAAGACGGAGTCCGTACTTCCATCATGCCATAAATACGGTCCTTGAGAATTGCTTACATCCAGTGTAAAACTCCCCCCAGAACAGAGTGCGGTGTCATTACCCAAAAATGATGTTGAAAAAGGGCCAATTAATGATACATCATCAATGTATACTGCGTTCATATTTCCTACCGTACTTTTTGCAAAGCTGATGAAGTTCCAATTTCCACTTGCGACGAAGGAAAAAGTGTGCAGTACCCATGCGTCCAGTGTTGGCAAGTTAATAGAAGAGGAATCATTGGTTCCAGCTCCTGTACCCGTTGGTGGCCCCATAGAGAATCCTACATCAATCCCTGTAGGGTTCGCAGTAATGACGAACGTATTTAATTTAGAACGTGCCGCCCAAAAAGATAAAGAATAGGTTTGACCTGCCTCCAATGGAGAGCACATGTATTGTCCAAACCTTTCATTATTGGTTGAGCTGTTAAAAAAACGTACCCACTTACCTCCCTGCGGAGAATTGGTGGGAATAACCAGCGGTAAAGTGCTCGTACAGGCTTCCACCGGAACCGATATGCAGTGATCTGGTGTACCACTAACATTATCCCAATTTGGAGGAACTGTCTGTACTGCCGTGGCGCCAATCTCAAAATCCCCATTGATTATTAACTCTTGCGCATGGGTCAAATTCACAGCCAAGAGCAGGAATACAGCCAAAATTATTTTTTTATCCAACATACCTGTCGATTGTGCTGTTCCACAATTGAAAGAACAGCTAATTATATTTCAGATGAATCTATATAA